>JAEZXM010000190.1 GCA_023419875.1 Pseudomonadota bacterium
GGTCCGAACCGTCCGGCGAGCGCCGTGAGCGCAGGGAACGGCGCGAGGGCGGCCGCGGGGGCGACCACCGCCACGACCGCGGTCGCGGCGGGCTCCACGGGCGCGGAGGCCGTCGGGGCGGCGGCGGACGCGACCGTCGCTAGACGGCTGCCTTCACGGCCGCTCCACCCGCTCCACCCGGTCGTCGCGCAGGAGCACGCTCCGCGTCTCACCCCAGAACCACTCCTCCGTCCCGGCGGGGCGGTCGAGGCGCTTGCGATCGGGGAGGCCCCAGGCCATCTCCAGCGCGCGTCCGCTCATGCCGGGGGCCACCTCCTTGCGGAGCACGAGCTCGCGCGTCTCGGGCCGCAAGGAGTCGAGCGCGGGGCGGGGATCCTCGTCGGAGAGATACCGCTCCAGCTCGGCGCGGATCTCCTCCGAGGACTTCACCTCCCGTGGAAGCACCACGACGATCGGACGGCGCTCGCCCTCGAGCGTCAGGTACACCCACGGGTGATACCGCGGCGACACCAGCACCCGATCCGCCATGGTGAAGGTCCCGGGGAACTCGATCCGCTGGACGCGGACCTTGGTCCCGGGCGGCAGGACGCGCTCGAACGCGGGCGGCCGGATCGGTCTCCCTCGCGGGGTCGAGACGAGGTCGATCTCCTCCGTCGGACGATCGGCGAGAAAGAGCTTCCCGGTGTCGTCCCAGAGCGGCCCGACCCAGCAGGAGGCGCGGAGGAATCGAGGCGGTCCTCCCGTGAGCTCGCGCTGGGCGCGGACCTGCTCGCCCTCGGGGATGTGGATGTCGGGGGTGGCGCAGGCGAGCGCGAGGAGGGAAAAAAGGGGGAGGAGCGGTGCGCGGCGCGGGTGCATGGTTCTTCATCGCACCGGCGCCGGGCGCGGACAAGTGGTGCCTCTTGCCGGCGGGCGATGAGGCTTGCCCCCGGACCCCCGGCTCGCTCCGGTCCAGCAAAGCTGGACCTCCGCTCGCTTCCGCGGTCCCGCGCGGAGCAATCGCCCGGCTACTTCCGCTCCGCCTGCTTCCCCTCCTCGATCAGCTCGCGGACCCGCTGTCCGCCCTTGTGGCCGAGCTCCGCGTAACCCTTCGAGCCGAGCTGCTCCTTGCGGGCCTCGCCCCCCAGGCGGCCGGCCTCGCGCACCGTCAGCTCTCCGGACCTGCGCCGCTTCTCTTTCTCCGCCATGTCTCGACTCCTGGTGATGGAACTGGATTGGACCGCCTGGCGAATCTGCGGGCCCCTCGAAAGAGTGGCAAGGGTGGGAGGCGCCTCGGCCTTGCGAGCCGCTCGTTCCTTTCCCCGCTAGAGTGAGGCCATGAACCTCGGCGAGAACGCCCGGCAGGTGCTCGCGCGGCGCTACCTTCTCCGCGACGCGGGCGGCGTGCCCGTGGAGACGCCGGAGGGCATGTTCCGCCGGGTCGCGAGGGCAGTGGCGGAGGCCGAGCAGGAAGACGTGCGCACGGTCTGGGCGGATCGTTTCGAGGCGCGGCTCGCCGGGCTGGAGTTCCTCCCCAACTCGCCTACACTCATGAACGCCGGCCGACCCGGCGGCCAGCTCGCCGCCTGCTTCGTGCTCCCCGTGGAGGACGACCTCGCGGCGATCTTCGACGCGCTCAAGTGGGCGGCACTCATCCACCAGTCGGGCGGCGGCACCGGGTTCTCGTTCTCGCGGCTCCGCCCGCGCGGCGACGTGGTGAAGACCACGCACGGCGTCGCCAGCGGCCCCGTCTCGTTCATGCGCGTCTACGACGGCGCGACCGAGATCATCAAGCAGGGCGGCGTGCGGCGGGGCGCCAACATGGCGGTGCTCGCGGCCGACCATCCGGACGTGCTCGAGTTCGTGGACGCGAAGCTCGGGCCGGGGCTCGAGAACTTCAACGTCTCGGTGGCCGCGCCCGACGCGCTGTTCCGCGCCGCGGCCGGCGGCCAGGCCTGGGCGCTCCGCCATCCGCGGGGAGGGGAGGTTGTGCGGGAGATCTCCGGCGCCGAGCTGCTCGACCGGATCGCGCGCGCCGCCTGGGCGTCCGGGGAGCCCGGCCTCGTCTTCCTGGATCGCGTCGAGGCGGCCAACCCCACGCCCGACGCCGGCCGCTTCGAGGCCGTAAACCCCTGCGGCGAGCAGCCCCTCCTGCCCTTCGAGGCGTGCACGCTCGGCTCGGTGAACCTCTCCCGGTTCACCCAGGGGAAGGCGATCGACTGGGACGCGCTCGGGCGCTGCGTGGAAGAGGGGGTCCGGTTCCTCGACGACGTGCTGGACGTGAACGCCTGGCCCCTTCCGCAGATCGCGGCCATCACCCGGCGGAACCGGAAGATCGGCCTGGGCGTCATGGGCTGGGCGGACCTGCTGCTCCGGCTCGGGGTCGCCTACGACGCGCCCGAGGCGCCTGCGCTCGCGGGCGAGGTGATGGCGCACGTGCAGCGCGCCGCGCACCGCGCGAGCGAGGCCCTTGCGGCGGAGCGCGGCCCGTTCCCGGGGTTCGCGACGAGCGCCCTCGCGAAGGCTGGCGCGCCGCCCCGCCGGAACGCGACCGTCACCACCATCGCCCCGACGGGAACGCTGGCGCTCATCGCCGGCTGCTCGTCCGGGGTCGAGCCGCTCTTCGCGCTTTCGTACGTCCGCCGTGCGCTCGGCGACACGGAGCTCCGGGAGGAGCACCCGCTCCTCCGCGAGGCACTCCGCGAGGCGGGAGGCGAGGCGGCGCTGCCGGCGGTGCGCGCCGCAGGACGGGCGCGCGGGTTGCCCGGCGTGCCCCAGGGCGTGGCCCGGCTCTTCGCCACCGCGTTCGACGTCTCGCCCGCGGACCACGTGCGGATGCAGGCCGCCTTCCAGCGGCACGTGGACAACGGCGTCTCGAAGACGATCAACCTGCCGCGCATGGCCACCGTGGCCGACGTCGCCGGCGCCTACCGACTCGCCTTCGAGCTGGGGTGCAAGGGGATCACCGTGTACCGCGACGGCTCGCGGGAGGGGCAGGTGCTCGTGAGCGGCGGTGACGCCGCGCCCGACCGGGAGCGGTGCCCGCAGTGCGACACGGTGCTCGCAGTGTCGGGTGGCTGCCGGACGTGCACGCACTGCGGGTGGGCGAGCTGCGAGACGACGGAGTGATCCGGACCCAGAGGTCCGCCGCGCGGACCGGGGTCCGCGGCGCGGTCCATCGCCGGAAGCAGCTGTTCTGATAGATAGCCCGCTTGGAAGTGGCATAGGATCTGCGATCACGTGGTTCGTGACCGCACCTCGACGGATCCTCAAGGGCACCTCGTATCTCGTTTCCCGTCGCTGCACCCAGCGCGAGTTCCTCCTCAAGCCATCGGCGCTCCTGAACCTCATCTTCAAGTACGTCCTCGCCACCGCAGCCCATCGCTACGAGGTCCTCATCCACGCGGTCTGCGTGATGAGCAACCATTTCCACCTCGTCGTCACCGACGTTCGCGGGAACCTCCCCGAGTTCGGTCGGGTGCTCGACGGCATCCTGGCCAAGGCTCTCAATGCTCTCCACGGCCGCTGGGAGAACTTCTGGGCTCCGTGCAGCTACAGCGCCGTCGCCCTGATCACCCCGGAGGACATCCTCGAGAAGGTCGCCTATACGCTCGCCAACCCCGCGATCGCAGGCCTCGTCGAGAAGGGCAGAGAGTGGCCGGGGGTCTGGTCGGATCCGCGCTTCATCGGTTCGAACGGCGAGCGCATCGAACGACCTGGCCACTATTTCGCCGAGGAGGGATCGATGGAGCCGAGCGAGGAGCTCGTCTTCTCGGTTCCGCCGGGCTTCGAGTCGGCCGAGGCGTTCCGGGAGCAGGTCATCGCCCGCGTGAGGGAGATCGAGAAGGCGGCCGCTACTGAGCGAGAGGCCAGCGGCAAGACCGTGCTGGGCGCTCGCCGAGTGCTCAGGCAGAGGCCCACGGATCGCCCCGCCGATGACGAGCCCCGCCGCGTACTCAACCCAAGGATCGCTGCTCGCGACAAGAGGAAGAGAATTCGGGCGCTCAGACGCCTCGCGAGGTTCTTGCGGCGCTACCGCCGTGCCTTGAAGAGGTTCCTGCGAGGTGAGAGGAACGTCGTGTTTCCTCGCGGTACCTACCTGATGCGCGTGAGATTCGGGGTCGCCTGCGCGAGCAGCTGACTCGTTCATCCACGAAGCGCCTCTTCTCATCGCGAGTGGCACGGCTCGGAGGGAGAACCTCGTGCGGAGCACGCGGGGTTCTCTACCGTGGCCTTCCACTCGTTCACGCATCGTTCCGATTCCCCCCATCCTGGTCAGCGGCGCCCCGTCAACCGAAGCTCCGCGTGCGTGGTGATCCACGACTGCACACGGCGTGTTCACCCGAGCAACAAACAACCGAGGCGCGGTCGGGCGTCCGCGCGCCGGACCTCTGGGTCTGGTCCACGTCCCGCCGGGCAGGCGGAGCGTGCCGGCGGGATTAGCATCTCCCGGCATGAGAACCACCTCGGTCGGAGCCCTGGGGGCAGCGCTCGCGTCGGCGGCCTGCGGGGGCACGGATCCCTCGCAGTCCGCGAACGTCGCTGGCACCCGCGCGTCCTCGGAGATCGCCGGGTGTCCGGTGTTCCCCGCCGACGATCCCTGGAACGAGGACATCTCGGCCGCACCGGTCGATCCGGCCTCCGACGCCTTCCTGGCCCGGATGGCGCCCGAGCGGGCGTTGCGCCTCGGGTTCGGGGTGGAGCCGTTCTACGGGATCCCGGTCACCGTGGTCCCGTCCGATCAGCCGGAGGTGCCCATCACCTTCGGGACCGACGGCCTCGACTACTCGGCCGAGAGCGACCGAGGGCCGTTTCCCATTCCGCTCGACGCGCCGATCCAGGGCGGACGGCCAGGCCAGGACGCCACCGAGGGCGATCGCCACATGGTGGTGGTGCAGGAAGGAACCTGCCGCGCCTTCGAGCTCTTCAACGCAGAGCGAACCGGCGATGGGTTCCGCGCCTCGAGCGCGGTCTGGTGGGACCTGCGTGCTCCGTCCTGGCCGCGGCGGCCACCCGGCTGGACCTCGGCGGACGGCGCCGGGCTGCCGCTCCTCCCCGGCCTGATCCGCTGGGAGGAAGCGTCCACCGGGACCATCGCCCACGCCATCCGGTTCACCGCGCCGGCGGTGCGGCGCGCCTACGTCGCGCCGGCGAACCACTGCGGCCCCACCAACGACGCGCGTCTCCCGCCGTTCGGGACGCGCCTGCGGCTCCGCGCCGACTTCGACCTCTCGCCGTACACCGGTGCGACCCGGACCATCCTCGAGGCGCTCCAGCGTTACGGGATGATCCTCGCCGACGTCGGCACTCCCTGGACCCTCGGTGGAACGAGCGACCCGGGCTTCGCCGACACGGTCCGCCAGCTCCGGGCACATCCGGTTCCGGGGTCCGCTTTCGAGGTGGTGCGGCTCGGGGCCGTGCGGACGGACTGCTGAGGAGGGCACTCTGGCCCGGAGCCAGCAAGCTCGAAGGTCCGCGACCTCACCGCGCGCGCGGCCCGCACTCGCTGCGCGTGTCCACCCTCACCGCCTGCGCGCCGAGTGCTGCCGCGATCCGGTCCGCCACGCGCCGCTGGGTCTCGCATGCGGCGGTGGACCGGCGGAGACGGACGCCCTGCTCGATGGATACGGAGTACCCGGATCCCTCACGCGCCAGCGTCAGCACGAGCGCACGGCCCCGGTTCCCGAGCGCACCGGGCGCGCAGCGGAGCAGCCTCACGCCGGCGCCGGGCTGGCACCCGAGCCCCTCCGCCTCCGCGGCGCCCTGGACCGCCTCGACGAGCGCTCGCTCCTGCGCGGAACCCGGGCCGGCGTCCGCGCCGGCGGGCTCCACCCGGAGCCGGCCGCTGGGCGACGAGGCGCATCCGAATGCGGCGACCAGCGCGAGGAAAGAGAGGGACGCGCGGGTCACGGCTTCCCCGCGGCCTTTTCGCCCAGCTCGCGCGAGCGGCGCGCGGCCGCGTCCACGGCCTCGATCAGCGCGGCGCGAAAGCCGCGCGCCTCCAGCGCCTGGACGCCGGCGATGGTCGTGCCGGCGGGGCTCGTCACCTGGTCCTTCAGTTCTCCCGGATGGCGGCCCGTCTCGAGCACGAGGCGCGCGGCGCCGAGCACGGTCTGTGCGGCGAGCGCCAGCGCCGCCGCCCGGGGCAGCCCGGCCTTCACGCCGCCGTCGGCGAGCGCCTCGATCGCCATGAAGACGAACGCGGGCCCCGAGCCGGAGAGGCCCGTGACCGCGTCGAGCAGCGGCTCTTCCACGACGACCGCGGTGCCGACCGCCTCGAACAGCGCTCGCGCGACCGTGAGGTCCTCCTCGCTGGCGTTGGGGCCTCGCGAGAGCGCGGTCGCGCCCGCGCCGACGAGCGCGGGCGTGTTGGGCATGGTCCGCACGATCCGGGTCCCCGGCAGGCGCCGCGCGATGGCGGCGCTGGGCACGCCGGCGGCGATCGAGACGACGAGCTTCCTCCCGTCCACCACCGGCGCGATCTCGGCGAGGAGGGCGTCCATCACCTGCGGTTTCACCGACAGGATGACGAGGTCCGCGAGCGCCGCGGCGGCGCGGTTGTCGCCCGTCACCTCGACCCCGTAACGGTCGGCGATCTCCTCGCGCCGCTCCGGTCGCGGCTCGGAACAGACGATCTCGTCCGGGTCGGCCGTGCCCTCGCGCAGGAGGCCCTTGAGCAGCGCCTCGGCCATGTTGCCCGTGCCGAGGAACACCAGCTTCTTCCCGAGTGGCATGCGCGGAGCGTATCACGGCAGGCCACTTCGGGCCCGAGCCTGAGCCCGACGAGGGGACCTCCTTGCGCTGCACGCTCCGGCGCGGCGCGCTACACCTCGGCACGTTCGCGGGAGGTCTCGCATGACGGAACGAAGCGGTCGCGCGGGAGAGATCCAGGAGCGGCTCCGGCCCGTGGGGACGATCCGCTCGGCGCTCACCCCGCTGGAGTCGGCGCCGCGGCAGGGAGCGGAGGGCGCGCCGGATGCGTGGCTGGAGGTGCACCCGTGGGCGGCCGAGGCGCTCGAGGGCGTCGCGGTCGGCGACGAGCTCGTGATCCTCACCTGGCTTCATCGGGCACGGCGCGACGTGCTGAAGGTCCACCCGCGCGACGACACCTCGCGCCCGTTGACCGGCGTGTTCGCGACGCGATCCCCTGACCGCCCAAACCCGGTGGGCCTCCACCCCGTCATCGTCCGGGAGATCCGGGGAACGCGCCTGCGCGTCGGGCCGATCGAGGCGGTGGACGGGACCCCGGTGGTCGACCTCAAGCCCGCGCTGTGAGGCGCGCCGGGTCGAACGGGCCTACAC
>JAEZXM010000192.1 GCA_023419875.1 Pseudomonadota bacterium
GTCGCGGAGCCCGCCGCGCCTGCCGAGCCCGGCCGCGCCGTGACCTCGGGGGCCCGCTTCGAGCCCGGGACCATCAAGGTGGGGCGCGTGCGGAGGAAGGGCGCACCCTCGCTCTCCCGGAAGGACCGCAGGCTCCTCGATCTGCTCGAGCGCAAGGAGGACAGCGCGCCGCCCGAGCCGGTGGAGGCGCTGGATCTCGACACGGGCCGCTCGCTCGATCCGGCCGCCGTGGAGCGCGTGCTGGCCGAGAGCCAGGGGGCGTTCTCGGGCTGCATCAGCCGGAACGCGCGGTCCGGCCAGGAGGAGCGGGCGACGCTCCTCCTCACCGTGGACGCGACCGGCGCCGTGACGTCCGCCTGGATCGCCGAGGCGGACCTCGCGAAGAGCGGGCTCGGGCGTTGCCTCGCGACCGCGGGCCGGCGGCTCGTCTTCCCCGCCTTCGAGGGGCCGCCGGTGGACGTGTCGGCGCCGCTGCACCTGGAAGCGCGCTAGGAAGCCCGCCAGGTCCTGGCGCGGAGCGCACGGCCGGGACACGATGTTCTCCATGGACCGCAAGCGCTTCCTGATCCTCGTCGCAGACAGCGCCGGCTGCGGCGCCCTCCCGGACGCCCGCGACTACGGGGACGAGGACGAGCGGTCGGACACGATCGGCAACACGAGCCGCGCGGTCGGCGGGCTTTCGCTCCCGGTGATGGGGCGCATGGGCCTCGGCCGGCTCACCGCCGTCGCAGGCGTGCCGCCGGATCCCGCGCCGCTCGCCTTCGCGGGCCGGATGGCCGAGCGGTCCCAGGGGAAGGACACGATCACCGGCCACTGGGAGATGATGGGCATCGTCCTGCGCGAGGGGCTCGCGCTCTACCCGCAGGGCTTCCCGCCGGAGATCCTCGACCCCTGGGTGCGCGAGACCGGCGTCCCGGGGGTGCTCGGCAACAAGGCCGCGAGCGGCACGGCGATCATCGAGGAGCTCGGGCCCGAGCACCAGCGCACCGGCAAGCCGATCGTGTACACCTCGGCGGACTCGGTCTTCCAGATCGCGGCGCACGAGGAGACGGTCCCGCTCGAGACGCTGTACGCCTGGTGCCGCACCGCGCGGCGGCTGCTCGACCCGTTTCGCGTGGCGCGGGTGATCGCCCGGCCGTTCGTCGGGGTTCACGGTCAGTACCGCCGCACGTACAACCGCAAGGACTTCGCCCTCGCCGCGCCGGGGCCGACCGTGCTCGAGACCCTGGTCGGATCGGGCGTGCCGGTGATCGGCGTGGGGAAGATCCCGGACGTGTTCGACCGCAAGGGGATCACCGAGGAGATCCACACCGAGGGGAACGCCGACGGCCTGCGCCGGACCGAGGCGCTGCTCGACCGCGTGGACCACGGCCTCCTGTTCGTGAACCTGGTGGACTTCGACTCGCTGTACGGCCACCGGAACGACCCGGTCGGCTACGCGCGGGCGCTGGAGGAGCTCGATCGCGGCCTGCCCCGGATCCTCGGCAAGCTCCGCCCCGGCGAGCTCGCCGCCCTGACCGCCGACCACGGCTGCGATCCGACGACGCCCTCGACCGACCACTCCCGCGAGTACGTGCCGCTGCTCGTGCACGCGCCCGGGCGCGGCGGCGGGAGCCTCGGCACGCGCGGGTCCTTCGCCGACCTGGGCGCGACCGTGGCCGAGTTCTTCGGCGTCCCCTCGCCGGCCGGCGCGAGCTTCCTCGGGCAGGTGCGGTAGAGTCCCGGAGGGATTCCCCGGTCCCGCTCCCGCGCTCCCGCGGTGTTCTCCCCGTGGACGCAACGGAGCGGGACGGGCGCGGCGAACCGGAGGGAGAGCGTGCCCATCGACGTCGAGGTCTACTACCGCGCCCACGGGCCCATGGTCCTCCGGCGCTGCCGCCGCCTCCTGCGCGACGAGGAGAAGGCCGTGGACGCGATGCACGACACCTTCGTGAACCTGCTCCGGGCCGACGACCGGCTGGTGGACCAGGCGCCGGCGTCGCTCCTCCTCCGGATCGCGACGCGCGTCTGCCTGAACCGCCTCCGCACCGAGCGGCGGCGGCCCGAAAATCCGGACGAGGAGGCGCTGCTCGCGATCGCCTCGGCGGAGGAGCCGGGGGCGCGGTCCCTCTCCCGCTTCTTCCTGCGCGACCTGCTCGGCCCGGAGCCGGAGTCCACCCGGCTCATGGCGGTGCTCCACTTCGTGGACGGGCTCACGCTCGACGAGGTGGGGCGCGAGGTCGGGCTCACGGCCGAGGCGGTGCGGAAGCGGCTCCGCAAGCTGCGCGCGCGGGTGGCCGAGCGGCTCGAGGCCGACGTCTTGCCGGAGGTGGCGCCATGAAGCGTGTCGACGGTCGCCGGGAGGGAAGGACCCGGACTGGCTCGTGGAGCGGCTCGCCGCGGGCGATCTGCCGGAGGGCGAGGCCGCGGCGGTGCGGGCGCGCCTCGAGGCGGAGGGCGGGACGGCGCGGCTCGACGCGCTCCGCGCCGACGACGCCGCGTTCCGGGTGACGCATCCGTCCGGCCCGGCGATCGAGGAGATCCGGCGG
>JAEZXM010000201.1 GCA_023419875.1 Pseudomonadota bacterium
GCGACGAGGACCGCCTCGGGCGGGACGCCCGCGCCGGTGTCGCCCGCCCCGGCGAGCCGGAGCTGGCGCGCGAGCACCTCGATCTTCTCCACGCCGCCGAAGGCGTCCGCGATCGCCTTGCGAACCTCCGGGCGCGGGTCCTCGGCGAGGGCCGCGGCGAGGAGCCGGAGGCTCGTGGCGACGGCGGCGGCGGGGCGGTTCACCTCCTGTGCGACTCCGGCCGAGAACTGCCCGACCGCCGCCAGGCGATCCGCGCGCGCCAGCGCCGCCTGGCTCTCCTCGAGCTGCCGCGATCGATCGGCGACCGCCGTCTCCAGGCTGGTGCGAAGCCGGTGGTACTCGAGCCCGTTCCGCGAGATCCGGTGGAGCGTCAAGCTCCCGAACACCACCACCATCATCACCGACGCCACGCCCAGGAGGTAGGGCGTGCCGAGCGGCAGCCCGGCCTCGACCACGGCGTCGTGCACGACCACCAGGAAGAAGACGCCGAGCGAGCCGAGGTGCGCGAGCGGGTACGGTGCGCCGCTCCGGCTCCAGAGCGCCATCCGGACGAGCGCCCAGATCGCGTACGCGGCGACGATCCCCCAGATGACGGCGCCCACCGGGGTCACCTCGGGATCCCGGTAGACCACGCCGAGCCAGTCGACCGCGCGCTCCTGGATCCCCGGGCCGTACACGGCGCCGGGAACGAGCGCGAGGAGCCCGAGGATCGCGAGCGGCCACGACCAGAGGAGGAGGCGGTCGGGCCGCTTCGCCCAGCCGGGCAGGTAGGCGATCCAGGCGAGGACGTGGAGCGAGATCGACATCGCCTGGACGCGGTTCGACCATACGTGAACGGCCGGCTCGAGCGCGAGCGTGTCCGTGATGTCTGCCGCCGACATCAGCGCGGCGGAGAGCGCGACCCACTTCAGCGGACGCAGGTCCTCCCACTCGGGGACCCGGCCGAGCGGGGCCACACAGATGGCCGCGAAGAGGCTGGTGAGTGCGCCGAACAGCGCGCCGGCGGCGACGGGGTTGAACATCGTTTCACGGGCGAGGACGGATCATTCGTCCGTCCTCCGAGTTGAGGACAGCTAGCACGGATCGGTACACCCTGAGGAGGCAGCGTCCGTGCCGTGACCGAGGGTCAGGGCCTGCCCGCGTGCCGTGATCGAGGGGCACGAATCGGGCGCGTGCCGTGATCGAGGGGCACGGACGGTGCGCGCGGGTGGGGGCGCGGGCGGCGAGGCTGGTCAGATGTCGGGGAGTGAAGACGGCGGAGCCCGCCCGTTCAGGACCTCGAGCACGACCGGGAGCTGCTCCGGTCGAAGCGCGTGCGCGAGCCGGACCATGTTCCGCAGGGGCATCTCGCGCAGCATCGCCTCCGACATCGCCGCCTCGGCGCTGCCGGGAGCGTACGTCCCCAGCGTCTCGTAGAACCGGCGCGCCAGCCGCGACGCCCACGCGGCGGTCACCGGGTGATCGAGGAGCTCGCCGACGGAGGCGTTCTGGTCCCAGGTGCGCGCCGGCGGCGGGGCCTCGACGCGGACCTGCGCGGAGAGGCGGAGGTCCCGGCTCGACGAACCGGCCAGGATCGTGAAGGTGCCCGCCTCCACCCGCCACGCGCCGGCGGCGACGTCCCAGAACGCGAACGCCCGGCGGGTGAGCGTGAACCGGACCGTCTTCTCCTCGCCCGGGGCGAGCGCCACCTTCTCGAAGCCGCGGAGCTCCTTCACCGGCCGGACGACGCTGGCAGCGTCGTCGTGCACGTAGAGCTGCACGACCTCCTGGCCCGCCGCCGCGCCGGTGTTTTTCACCTTCAGCGAAACACCGAGCGCCTCGTCCTCGTGGATCTTCTCCCGGTCCAGCGCGAGGTCCGCGTACACGAACGTCGTGTACGAGAGCCCGTGCCCGAACGGGAAGAGAGGCTCGACGCTGGCCGCGTCGTGATGGCGGTAGCCGACGAAGAGGCCCTCGCCGTACACCACCCGCCGCGCGTCGCCGGGGAAGTTGAGAAACGCCGGGCTGTCCTCGATCCGCCGCGGGAAGGTCTCGGGGAGCTTGCCGGACGGGTTCACCTCGCCGAAGAGGACGTCCACCGCCGCGGCCCCTCCGGCCTGCCCGCCGAGGTAGCCCTCCAGCACCGCCCGGACCTTGCCGAGCCACGGCATCTCGACGGGCGAGCCGTTCGAGAGGACCACCGCGACCCGCGGCTGCACCTCGGCCACCGCCTCGACGAGCGCGACGTGGCTCTCCGGGATGCGGAGGTGCGTGCGGTCGAACCCCTCCGACTCGAACACGTCGGTCAGGCCGACGAAGACCACGGCGACGTCGCTCGCCGCCGCGACGTCGCGCGCCTCCTCGAGCAGCGACGGAACGGGGGCGGCGCTCGCGAGGTCGTAGCCGGGGGCGTACACCACCTGGCCGCGGCCGGCCAGGAGCTGGACCGCCGACTCATGGGCGGTGTCGAGGCGCGTGGGCCGGACGTGAGAGCTGCCGCCGCCCTGGTAGCGGGGCTGGCGCGCAAAGGCGCCGAGGAAGGCGATCTTCCCGGAGCGGGGGAGCGGGAGCAGGCCTCCCTCGTTCACGAGCAGCACCATGCTCTCGCCCGCCGCCCGGCGCGCCAGCGCGTGGTGCGCAGCCTCGTCCTTCGTCGCCGGGCCTCCCCCAGCGGCGACGCGCGCGTGCAAGGTCAGGATCCGCTCCACCGCGGCGTCGAGGACGGCCGGATCGAGCCGGCCGGCGCGCACCGCGTCCACGATTTCACGGTCGGTCGATCCGCCGTGACCGGGCATCTCCAGCTCCAGCCCGGCCGCGAGGGCGGCGACGCGATCGTTCACCGCGCCCCAGTCCGAGACCACGAGCCCCGTGTGCCCCCACTCGTCCTTCAGGATCTCGGTGAGGAGACCGCGGTGCTCGGAGACGTAGGTGCCGCCCAGCTTGTTGTAGGAGCACATCACCGTCCACGGCTGGCTCTCACGCACCGCGATCTCGAAGGCGGGCAGGTAGATCTCCCGGAGCGCCCGCTCGTCGGCGACGACGTCGACGAGCATCCGGTTCCGCTCCTGGTTGTTGGCGGCGAAGTGCTTCACCGAGGCGCCCACGCCCTGGCTCTGCACCCCGCGCACGTGGTGCTTGGCGAGCTCGCCGGCGAGGTACGGGTCCTCCGAGAAGTACTCGAAGTTGCGCCCGCAGAGCGGGCTCCGCTTGATGTTGATCGCCGGCCCGAGGAGGACGCCGACCCCTTCCGCCCGAGCCTCCCGGCCGAGCGCGGCCCCGACCTCCTCGACGAGCGCGCGGTTCCAGGTCGCGGCGAGGCCCGCGCCGGTCGGGAAACAGGTGGCGGGGACGGAGTCGTGGAGCTCGACCACGTCGCCAGTCCCGGACTGCTTTCGCAGGCCGTGCGGGCCATCCGTCAGGAGGAGCGGCGGGATCCCGAGCCGCGCGATCCCCTTCGTGCGCCAGAAGTTCTGCCCCGAGCAGAGGGAGGCCTTCTCCTCGAGCGTCAGCTGCCCCAGCACCCCGCGGACGTCCATCGATCCCTCCGTGCGTTCCTGCCCGTGCCCATGGCCGAGCGACCGTACCCTACCCCGCGCGCCCGCCGCGGAAGTCGGCGGCACGGGTTGATATCGCGGAGGAGCCTCCGTTCCTCGCCGCGCACGCCCTCACCCCTCGAAGGGCAAGTGGCGGCTCCACATAGGGATTTTCCCCAGCACGAGGATCCCCGCCTCCGTGCCGGGCCCCCCGCCCGGAATCCCACACGCCGGATCTACGGTTACACCCGCCCACTTCCCGCACGCTCGTCCGACGGCCGGCGACACGGACTTCGTTGCGACTTGCTACAATGAGGCCTCAGCCGAGCGGCGGTGGGAGAAACGAGCCTCTGGGGGCCCGGGGGGGGGCCTCACATACGGTGAAGAGCCATGGTGACGATCAAGGACGTCGCGGCGCGCGCAGGGGTCTCGTACACCACCGTCTCCCACGTGCTCAACGAGACCCGGCCGGTGCGCTCGAGCACCCGGGACCGCGTGCTCGCCGCCGCGCACGACCTGCACTACAAGCCCAGCGCCGTCGCCCGCTCGCTCAAGCACCAGGCCACCCGCAGCGTCGGCGTGCTCCTGCCGAATGCGTTCAGCCCGTACTTCGCCGAGCTCGCTCGCGGGATCGAGGACGCGTGCTTTCGCACCGGCTGGACGTCGGTCCTGTGCAGCTCCGACCACGTCTCGGAGCGGCAGGCCGCCTACCTCGAGCTCCTCCACCAGAAGCGCGTGGATGGCATCGTCCTCGCCTCGCCGATGCTCGAGCCGAGCTGGCTTCAGGCGCTGGACGGCGCGACCTGCCCGCTCGTGGTGTCCGGCCACGAGGTCCCGGGCCTCAAGGCGGACGTGGTGCAGATCGACAACGAGCGCGGTGGAGCGATGGCCGCGGCGCACCTCCTCCGGCTCGGCCACAGGCGGTTCGCCTGCATCACCGGCACGCCCGAGCTCGACCCGAGCCGCGACCGGCTCCAGGGCTTCCGCGACACGATCCAGGAGGCCGGCGCCGTCCTCGAGGAGGGCGCGGTCGTCCCGTCCGACTTCACCACCGCCGGCGGCTACCGCGTCGGCCTCGAGCTCCTCCGCGCCGGCGTGAAGTTCACCGCCCTCTTCGTGCAGAGCGACATGATGGCGATCGGCGTCTTGCGCGCCGCCGGCGAGCTCGGCATCTCCGTCCCCGCACAGCTCTCGATCGTCGGCTTCGACGACATCGAGCTGTCGCGGTTCCTCTTCCCCGCGCTGACCACGATCGGCATGCCGCTCCGCCAGGTCGGCGAGGCCACGGCGCAGGCGCTGTTCGAGAGGATCGCCCGCCCCGACGAGGCGCCCCGCCGCGTGAAGCTGCGGCCCACGCTGCGCGCGCGCGAGTCGAGCGCGCCGCCGGCGTAGGGGTGGGTGGGCGCGGGCCCGTGTTCCCGTGCACGGGCTCGCGCCGGTCGAACCCTAGAACTGCGTGATGAAGCTCCAGGCCGTCTGCGGCACCCAGCTCGTGCTCTGACCTCGGTCGACGGGGGTCGGGGTGTGGCCGCCGTCGAACGCACACCACGTGACGGGATGCCCGGCCGAGCAGCCCTGATACGTCGTGCAGAGGTGCGTCCCGCTGCCGAGAGCAGGCTCGGGCGGGCTCTGCGCGGTGCAGCCGTTGTTCCGGACGAAGCGGTCGCGCAAGGTCCGCCCCCCCGAGATGTCGAGAACGGTGTCGTCGAGGCCGTGCGCCGCGAAGAACGCGATGGGCGAGGTCCCCCCGCTGCAGCCGCTGATCTGGCCGCCCGCATACAGGGCCGCTCCCCGGAACACGCTGGGACGCGCGCAGGCGATCGCGTACGACATGCCCGCGCCGTAGCTGAACCCGGTGGCGAAGATCCGGTTCAGGTCGATGCACAGCTCGTTCTGGAGCTGCGCGAGCATCACGTCGGTGAACGCCACGTCCTGTCCACCGGTGTTCGGCCAGCCGGTCCCCATGCTCGTGGTGAGCCCCATGGGCGCCACGAAGATGGTGCTGCCGCCAGCGAGGTTCCAGAAGCCGTAGTAGCCGGCATTGGCCACCGCTTGCGAGCTCCCGCCGAGCCAGTGGTAGGCGACCACCAGGCGGTACGGACGCGTGTTGTCGTAGTTGTCGGGAGCGCGGAGGACGTACGTGCGGCTGCCGTTGCTCTCGATGGTGATGGTGCCGTTCTGGAGCGTCCGCACCTTGCCGCACCCGGCGCTCGGCCTCGTGTCGCCCCCGCCGCTGCCGTCGAACCCCGCGGTCACCGCGCGCGCCGCCGTCATGGAGACGATGCACGCACCGCTGCCCGTGCACGCGCCGCTCCAGCCGCCGAAGCTCGAGCCGCTCGCCGGTGCGGCCGTCAGGGTCACGGTGGTGCCGCTCGCGTAGCTGGCGCTGCACGTCGCGCCGCAGCTGATGCCGGGCGGGCTCGAGACGACGGTGCCGCTCCCCTCACCGGACCTCGTGACGGTGAGCGTGAAGCTCGTGGTCCCGGTGCCTGCGCCGGGCACCTCCGCCTCTCCGCATGCGGTCCAAACACAGAGCAGGGCGAGGATCGCGGGCTGCTTCGCGTTCACGGGCTCCTCCTTCGTGGATCCGCACGGTCTGGCGCGGGTCGGGACCGAAGCACGGGGGTCGCTGGCTCCGACGTACGACCGTGTGAGTGCTCACGCCTGGATGAGACGGTGTTCGCACGATCGCGAAATCCCCGTCAATGCCCCATTCATACTCTGGGTGAGAATGCCTTGAAGTGCCCGCGGTTCGGCGCCCGCGTCGGGGCGCAAAGGTGGAGCGGCTCGCGCGGAAGGAAGTCAGGACGCGGTCCGTCTGCGGCAACGATCCACGAGCTCATCCCCATACTCCACGCGCGCCGCCTCCTCGTTGTGCGCCGCGCAGAGCACCCTCAGGTTGGCAGCGGTCGTCGGGCCTCCGCGCCCCCAAGGACGGATATGGTCGAGCTCGGGCCGAAGCCTCGAGCCGCAGACCCCGCCCGACGCGAGCGGCCACTGGCAGCGCCCGCCGTCGCGCTTCCAGACCTCGCGGCGGATCTCCGCGGGGACGTAGCGGGAGGGTTCGCTGGCAGCAGACCGAGCCGCGGCACGCGGCTTCCGCGGCGTCGTGACGAGCGCCTTCTTCTTCGCGTCGCGCGCGAGCACGAGATCGAGCCCCGCTGCGAGAACGTCTTCCGCCGTCGCCGCGGGCTTCGCATGCGAGAGCGCGAGCCTCGCCGCCTCGAGCTTCTCTAAGAACTCCGGCGAGACGGTGATGTGCAGGCGCGTCTCGGACGCGGTGAGAGGCTCGGCGACAGGGCGGGACGCGGGGGCCGCCGCAGAGTTGGGCGCAGCGGGCACGAGGTGCAGATTCCCAACCGGTTGGGAGCTCGGAGGCTCGGCATCGTTGCAGGGCGCCAGCGGCACAGTCGTCACCACGTCCCGCTTCGGGACGATCGCCGCCGGGGCGATCTCCGCCGACACCGCCTTCGCCTGCTGCTTCGACACGTTGAAGAAGCGCGGCAGGACCTGCGCCCGGTTCTCCGACGTGATCGCCTTCGAGAGTGCGTGAATTGCGGTGATACAAAGACGCCCATCCCGTAAAGGCTCCACGATCTCCGGGTACCGCTGGAGCAGCTCCGCAGCGGTCTTTCGATAGAATGCTGTACCCTTCGACATCCCGAGGTCGCGGTGGAGGAAGTCGAAGAGGTTTGCGTAGCCCAGCTCGAGCCAGCAGCGCTGCCGGTCGAAGTCGGCGAGCGCCACGAGAAAGTCCGCCATCGCGAGGTGCTCGCGGCGAAGAAGGTCGGCGAGGCGGACGGCGAGGTCGCGAGGGGTCGGTGTCGTCATGAGGGCAGCTTCGCATGGCCCTCTGACATTCATTGACCTGCTGTGAATACCGCAAGGGTCCTCCGATCGCAGGTTTCCAACCAAATTGGGAGCTCGGGTTGCGCCGCCCCCCTCCTTTTCGATGCCCCGAACCCCGCCCACGCATCGATTCGCCCGTCCATGCGGCGGCGCCGCAAGACCATTGTTCCCCGCCCCCTCCTCGACTACCGTGCCCACCTCAGCAACCATCTCATCGGGGGTAATCATGACCATGCGCCTTCGCTTCGCGTCTCCGCTCCTTCTCGTCGCGCTCGCAGCGTGCCAGGCAACCGTCGTTCCGCGCCCGGGGGCCGTCTCGGTCCCGCCCAGGGACCCTCGCTGCACCGTGGAGTTCTGGTCCGTCGCGGAGCGCCCGTCGCGTCCTCTGGACGAGCTCGCGGACATCAAGGTGCTCGTATCGCCCGCCGCCCCCAACCCGTACGCCCTGCGCGAGCTGATGCGCGACAAGGCGTGCGCGGTCGGTGCCGACGCGATTGTGGACCTGCACGAAGAGGTGGGGCCCACCGAGACGAGGCTCGTGGGCACGGCCGTGCGGTATCGGCCGCAATGAGGCGGGGCCCGCCTCCGCCGCCCCTACTCCCTCCCCACCGCTCTCGAGAGCGCCGCGCGCGCCGCCGAGAGATCGAACTCCGCCTGGACCCGCTGCGCCGCGGCGGTGCTCGCCCCGACCTGCGCGTCCCCGAGCTCGATGATGCTCCCCGCGCCGGCACGGAAGCGGCCCTCGGCGAGCCGGAGCTGCTCCCGCGCCGCGGACTCCGCCTCCCGCGCGGCGACGACCCCTTCACGGGCGGCCCGCACGCCGAGGTAGGCCTGCTCCAGCTCCACCCGGATCGCCGTGCGGAGCGCCTCCTCCTGCGCTCGCAGCGACTCGAGCGCGGCGTCGGCCTCGCGCACGCTGGCGCTCGTGAACCCGCCGTTGAAGACGTTCCAGCTCAGGAACACGCCGGCCGACCAGGAGCCGTCCGTCTGCTCCAGGAGCTCGCCGGACTGCCCGTACGTCGCGCGCGCGCCGAGGGACGGCAGCCACCCGGCGCGGGCGGCGGCGCGGCTCTGGACGCTCGCCCGCTCCTGCGCGGTGATCGTCGCGAGCTCGGGCCGGGCGGCGGACGCCTCCGCGAGGAGCGGCTCGAGCGGACCGTCCTCGCCGGCGACCGCCGGGAGCGTGTCGTCCGCGACCTCGAAGCTGGCGTCCCACTCGCGGAGCCCCATGGCCTGGGCGAGCCGCGCCCGCGCGTTCGCGTACGAGTTCTCCGCGC
>JAEZXM010000499.1 GCA_023419875.1 Pseudomonadota bacterium
AGGCATGCGCGCTCCGCGCGGCGTGCCCGGGACGCGCCCGGAGTGCGCAGGAGCGCGCAGCGCGCGCGAACCCGGCGCGCGCTAGCATGCAGCGGTGGTGAAGCCCCCGAGTACGCTCGCGAGCCCGCTCCGGCACAGCTTCCGCGCGCTGCGGCACCGCAACTTCCGCCTCTTCCTCGCCGGGCAGTTCGTCTCGCACGTGGGCACCTGGGGACAGTCCGTCGCCCTCGGGTGGCTCCTCTACCGGCTCACCGGCTCGAAGCTCGTGCTCGGCCTGTCGAGCTTCCTCATGCAGATCCCGGCCCTGTTCCTCTCGCCGCTCGCGGGCGTGTGGGCCGATCGATGGAATCGCCACCGGCTGGTGATCGCGACCCAGGGCCTGGCCATGATCCAGGCATTCTCCCTCGCGGCGCTCGTCCTCTCCGGCCACGCCGCGGTCGTCCCGGTCCTGGCCCTCAGCCTCCTGCTCGGCCTCGCCAACGCGGCCGATGTCCCCGCCCGCCAGTCGTTCATCGTCGAGATGACCGGCCCCGAGGACCTGCCCAACGCGATCGCCCTCAACTCCAGCGTGTTCAACCTGGCGCGCCTCGCCGGGCCGGCGCTGGCGGGGCCGCTCATCGCGATGGTCGGCGAGGGGCAGGTGTTCCTCCTGAACGGGGTGAGCTACTTCGCGGTCCTCGCGGCGCTGCTCGCGATGCGGATCCCGCCTTCGCCTCGGCGCCAGCCGGACAGCGCGGAGCTGTGGGCGCACATGAAGGAGGGGCTCGGCTACGTCGCCGGGTTCGGACCCATCCGCGCGCTGCTCCTCCTGCTCGCGATGGTGAGCCTGGTCGGCACGCCCACCACGGTCCTGTTGCCGGCGTTCGCGCGCGACATCCTCCGCGGCGACGCGAACACGCTCTCGTGGCTCGTGAGCGCGATCGGGGTGGGGGCGCTCGTGGGGGCGCTGTACATGGCCTCCCGGCGGAGCGTGCGCGGGCTCTCGGGACTGATCCTCGTGGCGGTGACGCTCTTCGGATCGAGCCTCGTCGGCCTCGCCCTCGCCCCGCGCGCGATCGTCGCCGTGCCGATCCTGGCCTTCACCGGCTTCGGGATGATGACCCTCATGGCCTCCACGAACACGATGATCCAGACGCTCGTCGATCCCGCGATGCGCGGCCGGGTGATGAGCTTCTTCGCCGTCGCGTTCATGGGGACGGCGCCGATCGGGTCGATCGTGCTCGGCGCCGTCGCCGACCGGATCGGCGCCCCGTGGACCGCCGGCCTCTCCGGCGGCGTGTGCCTCGTCGCGGCGGCCGTGTTCGCGCGCGCCCGGCCCGGGCTCCGCGCGCAGATCCGGCCCATCTACGCCCGCCTCGGCGTCCTGCCCGAGGTGGCGGAAGGGCTGCGCGCCGGCGAGGAGGCGGAGGCCGCGCGGCGGTGAGCAGGTGAAGCCGTCCTCGTCCAGGAGGATGCTGTGGTGCCCTTTCGAGTCCACCCCTGGGCCCCCTGTGTGCGGGTGCAGGACGCGGGCACCTTGCAAATGAGACTCGCTCTCGATTAACGAACCGCATTCGCCGAACCTCCGAGGAGGTCCGGCGAAGCGGAAACCTCGTTCCTGTGGAGAAGCGATGGCCCACCCGTTCGCCCGCCTTCTGCGCGCTGCCGCCTGCCTGGCGCTGCCGCTCGCCCTCGTCGCGCCCGTGCGCGCGGAGGAGCCGACGGTCGTGACCGTCACGATCAAGGATCACCGCTTCACGCCGTCAGAGATCCGCGTTCCCGCCGGAAAGCCGATCGTGCTGCACGTCCGGAACGAGGATCCGACGGCCGAGGAGTTCGAGTCGCGGCCGCTCAAGGTGGAGAAGGTGATCGCAGGCGGGAAGACCGGCACGGTCCGCATCCGGGCGCTCGAGAAGGGCCGCTACCCGTTCGTCGGCGAGTTCCACGAGGCCACCGCGACCGGCGTCCTCGTCGCGGAGTGACCATGCTCGCCGCCGCGGTGATCGTGTTCCGGGAGGTGCTGGAGGCCGGCCTCATCGTGGGGGTCGTGCTCGCGTCGACCCGCGGCGTCGCGCGGCGCTCGGCCTGGGTGGCGCTCGGGGTCGGCGCGGGGCTCCTCGGCGCGTGTCTCCTGGCCGCCTTCGCGGGGAGCCTCGCGGCGGCGTTCGAGGGTGCCGGGCAGGAGCTCTTCCACGCGTCCGTGCTCCTCTTTGCCGTCGGCATGCTCGCCTGGCACAACGCCTGGATGGCCGGCCACGGGCGCGCGCTCGCCGCGGAGGCGCGCCGCCTCGGGTCGGCGGTCGCGGCCGGCCGGAAGCCGCTCCTGGCGCTCTCCGTGATCTGCGGGACGGCGCTGCTCCGCGAGGGCTCCGAGACCGTCCTGTTCCTCGCCGGCGTGGCCGCGGCGGGCGCGGGCTCGGCCGCGTCGCTGGCGGTGGGCGGGGCGCTGGGCCTCGCCGCGGCACTCGCGGTGGTCGCGCTGCTCTACGCGGGGCTCCTCGCCGTCCCCGCGCGGCGGATCTTCGCGGTCACCTCCACCCTCGTGTCGCTGCTCGCAGCGGGGCTCGCCGCTCAGGCCGTCGCGCTCCTGCAGCAAGCGGGATATGTGCAGATCGGCACCGCGACGGTATGGGACACCTCCGGGATCCTCCCCGAGGACTCCGTGGTCGGCCGGCTGCTGCACGCGCTCGTCGGCTACACGGACCGCCCGAGCGGCGCGCAGGTCGTGGCCTACCTGGTCGTGCTCGCGCTCATGGCCGGCGTGGGGACGCTGGCCCGGAGGATCGCGGTGCGCTCGAGCGGACGGAACGTGCCTGCCGAGACGGCGGGAGCTCGCGGCTAGCTCTCCGGCACGAGCCGCGCCAGCTCGTCGAGGAACGCCGGCGCGAACGAGCCCGGGCCCCGCGAGGCCTGGGCGGCCCGGGCGGCGGCCTCCTTGTAGAGGGCCGAGGCGGCGACCGCGGCGCGCAGCGGATCGCCGAGCGCGCCGGCGAGCGCCGCCATGATCGCCCCGAGCGCGCAGCCGGTCGCGGTCACGCGGGTCACGAGCACGTTCCCGCCGGGCACGGCGAACACCTTCGC
>JAEZXM010000204.1 GCA_023419875.1 Pseudomonadota bacterium
GCTCAGCGAGAGGGTGCGTTCCTCCTGCCAGCTGAACACGTGCTCGAGGTCCTCGTCGCCCTGGAGCGGCCGGTGAGCGTCATGCGGGTTCCGAGGCGGCCGGGCGAAGCGGTCGTTGTAGTCCCGCATGAACTCCGGCAGGAACGCGTTCCCGTCTTCCACGTCGGCGATATCGTGCAGCCGGAGCTCCTTTACGAGCCGGTCCTGCAGCGTCTTGTGGACGCGCTCGACGCGACCCTTCGCCTGGGGCGAGTTCGCGCAGATGATGTCGATGTTGAGCTGGGCGAGAGCGCGGCCGAACTGGCTCATCCCGTGCGACCGACCGGTGGCGCCCTCGGCGTGGACCCGGAAGATGCTGTGCTTGTCACTGTAGAAGGCGATCGGCCGCCCGTGCCGCTTCACGTACGCGAGTGTCGACCTGAAGTAGTCGAAGGCCGACTCGGACGGCACGAATCGGAGCTCCATGAGCTTGCCTGTGGCGTCGTCCACGTAGACGAGCAACGTGCACCGGGGACCGCGGCGCTCGAACCAGTCGTGGTCGCAGCCGTCGATCTGGACGAGCTCGCCGTAGCAGTCGCGGCGGTACCGCGGTTGGTGGATGTCGCGGGCGCGCTCGCGCCGGGTGGTCCAGAGACCAGCCGCGGCGAGCCACTTGCGGAGCGTCTCCCGGCCGACGCGGAGGTCATGGAGCTCGAGGAGCTTCTCCTGGGCCAGGGTGGGTCCGAAGTCGGCGTAGTGTTCGCGGACGATCGCCAGGGCGCGCTCGCGGATCTCGTCCGGCAGCCGGTGGTTGCTTGGGCGGCCGCGCTGGAGCGAGACCAGCCCCGAGGGCCCGCGCTGCCCGTACCGCACGCAGAGCCGGTGCACCTGGCGCCCGGAGAGCCCGAGCAGCTCGCCGGCCTTCGCCTTCGTCAGCCTGTGCTCCAGGATCCGCCGAACCACGTCGACACGATCGATCTCTCGCGTGCTCATCGTGACCAGCTCCAGAGCCATGGCGTCGCCTCCGGAGCGGGACAGTCCCGCACGGGGCGGACATCTCTACTTGGCTGGAACCGGACATTCCTACGTGGCTGCTACACGAGTACCGTCCGATAATGTATCTTATGGAAACTCGGCGTCAGGCAGGCCGCGCTCACATCCGCGACGGATCCGACTTCCCCCCGTGACCGCAGCATCCGCTCTGGCGCGCGAGCACCCGCAAGATCCGCGGCGCGTGCTCGACCTCTGCGACGGCGCACGCGCACAGCTCCGCGCCCTTCGCACCCAGCCCTGCGCCGAGGCTCTCCACCGCGTCGGCCAGCTCCTTGCGCAACCGCCGGAGCCGCTCGAGCCGGCGCTGCGCCTGCTCGAGGTGCCCGGCAAGCACCTGCTGGAACCGGAGCGCGAACTCCGCGGCGGTGTGGCACCCGTTCCGGATCTCCAGCACCGACCGGATCTCGCAGAGCGACAGCCCGAGCTCACGCAGGTCGGTGATGAGCCGGAGACGCTCGAGGTCATCGGGTGTGTAGCGGCGGTGGCCGCCCTCGCTCACCACGGCGGGCCTGAGCAGCCCCTCCTCCTCGTAGAAGCGGATCGTCCGGACCGTGTTGCCCGTCGCCCGCGCGAGGTCTCCCGAGGAGAGGTCGGCGTCCATGCCCGGCACAGGTAATTGCCCGTTCGGGCGAAGTCAACGCGGAGCGGATCGGGCCTGGGAACGACCTTTCAGGACGGACGAACGCGCTGCTCTTGCCAGGCGCGGACCCGCTCGTTCGACCGGAACAGCGAGGTCTGCAGGACGGTCCGCTCCAGGCACGGCTCACCGGCCAGGACCGCGAGAAGGTTCAGCGCCGTGGGCCGTCCGGGCGGCGGGTTCATGAGGGTCGCCGCGAGCTTGCCTTGCATCACCATCGAGAGCCCCTGCCCCCTGATCGCGTCCACGCCGGTGACGAGCAGCTGCGCGTCGCGGCCGGCCTCGCGCGCTGCGTCGAGCGCGCCGCGGGCCATCTCGTCGTTGTGACAGAAGACGGCCTCCGGCCCGGGATTGCGGGAGAGCCACCGCGCGAACGCATCGCGCGCCGGGCCGTACTGCCAGCCTCCCGGGACCGAGTCGATGATCCGGATCCCG
The DNA here is from genome assembly GCA_023419875.1 of Pseudomonadota bacterium. Lineage (GTDB taxonomy): Bacteria > Myxococcota > Myxococcia > Myxococcales > Anaeromyxobacteraceae > Anaeromyxobacter. The sequence continues at coordinate 2,105 of JAEZXM010000204.1, forward strand.
CTGTGCGCGGCGATCGCCTCGCGAAACCCCTGAGACCGCAGGCCCGGCACGTTCGAGTCGACGCCGGTGATCTCGAGCACGTCCACCCGGCCTCCGCTCACCTCCGCGAAGAACTCGCCCATCCGGCGGCCCATCTGGCGGTTGTCTGGGAGGATGACGGACCGGTAGAGGTCCGGGGCGCCGAGGTCGTCGCCCACGACGAGAACGGGAATCCCACTCGATCGGTACTTCCGCAGCAGCGGCTTCGCCTCGTCGACCCCGGTCGGCGCCAGGACCAGCGCATCCACCCCGTCGGCCAGGAAGGTCTCCAGGGCCCGGGCCTGCTCCGCTGCGCTTCCGCGGGAGTCGGCGAAGTGGAGCTCCACGGCCCCGCGGCCGCGTTCAGCGACGCCGGCCTCGAGGTCCTCCTTGAGCTGCGCGCCCCAGGGCTGCCCCTCCAGCGCCTGGACGACGCCGACGACCTTGCGCTCGAGCGGAATCACGGAAGAAGTCCGGGCGCATTCTGCGCGATCACCCCGGCGAGGCCAAGGACGGAAAGTACGTCCCGCCACGCAGCGGTCGGCGCCGCGCGCGGGCCCGAGACGGGCTGCGGCGGGATGTCGTCAGCTGCCGGTGAACCGAGGCGGCCGCTTCTCCAGGAACGCGCGGATCCCCTCCTGCGTGTCGCCGGAGGCGAAGAGCTTCGCGAAGGCCTCGCGCTCGAGCGTCTTCGCCTCCGCGAGCGGAAGGTCGGCCCCGGCGCGCACGAGCCGCTTCACCGCGGCGATCGCGAGCGGGCCGCGGGAGAGGATCGTCCGGGCCACCGCGCGGGCGTGCGCCACGAGCTTCTCAAGCGGGAGCACGTCGAGGACGAGGCCCAGCTCTCGAGCGCGAGCGGCGTCCACGGGTGCGCCGGTGAGCAGGATCTCGAGCGCCCGCATCGGCCCGATCCGGCGCGGCAGCCGTTGCGTCCCGCCGAAGCCAGGGATGATGCCCAGGTTCACCTCCGGTTGACCGAACCGCGCCTGCGGGCTCGCGTAGACGAGATCGCAGGCCAGGGCGAGCTCGCTTCCTCCGCCGAGCGCGAACCCGTTGACGGCGGCGATCGTGGGCCCCGCGAGCCGCTCCAGCCGGTCGAACAGGGCGTGGCCGCGCTCCGCGAAGGCGAGGGCCTCCGCCGGGCCCATCCCCTCCATGGCCGAGAGGTCCGCCCCGGCGACGAAGGCCCGGTCGCCCGCCCCGGTGAGCACGATGGCTCGCGCCGCCCCGCGCTCGACCTCCCCGATCACCTGGTCCAGCTCTTCGAGCGTCCGGGCGTCGAGCGCGTTCAGGACCTCCGGGCGATCGACGGTGACGAGCCCTACCCCGTCCTCGACCTCCAACCGCACCCGCTCGCGCGCCATGTGGTCACCCTTCGTGAACGAAGAAACCGCGCCCGCTCTTCCGGCCCGTCCACCCCGCGGCGACGTACTGCCGGAGGAGCGGCGCCGGCCGGTACTTGTCCTCGCCCAGCTCGCGGTGGAGCACCTCGCAGATCGCCAGGATCGTATCGAGCCCGATCAGGTCGGCGAGCGCGAGCGGGCCCATCGGGTGGTTGAGGCCGAGCCGGACGGCGGTGTCGATGTCCTCCGCGGACGCGAGTCCCTCCTGGAGCGCGAAGCACGCCTCGTTGAGGAGCGGGACGAGGATCCGGTTCACGATGAAGCCGGGCGTGTCGCGCGAGGTGACGACCGTCTTGCCGAGCCGCTCACCCAGCGCCACGGCGGCGGCGCAGGTCGCGTCGGACGTCTGGAGGCCCCGCGTCACCTCCAGGAGCTGCATCACCGGAACCGGGTTGAAGAAGTGCATGCCCACGACCTGCGCCGAGCGGCGGGTGGCGGCGGCGAGCTTCGTGATGGAGATGGAGCTGGTGTTGCTCGCGAGGATCGCCTCCGGCCCGAGGAGGCCGTCGAGCTCGGCGAAGACCGACCGTTTCGCGCCTTCGTCCTCGACGATCGCCTCGATCGCCAGATCGGCGCGGGCGCAGTCGGCGAGCGAGCCGGCCGGACGGATGCGCCCGAGGATGGCGTCTCGCTCGGCCCCGGCCAGCTTCCCCTTCTCCACCAGCTTCCCCAGCGTCGCCCCGAGCCGCTCGAGCGATCGCCGCACGAGCTCCGGCGCGGCATCCGCGAGCACGACGTCGATCCCGGCCTGTGCCGCGACCTGGGCGATCCCGGTCCCCATCTGCCCCGCCCCGACGACTGCGAGCACCTTCGTCTCCATGCATGGCCTCCAGGGCGTGCTTAAGAACCGGCCGAGTCCCTTGTCAACGAGCGCTGGGGCGTGGGACGATCGCCACGACCCGCGGCCCAGGACGCGATCGCGGCGCCCCGATGCAGCGCACCCTTCGAGAGATCGCCCGCGACGCCGCCCGGATCGCCAGCGCGCCGCTCGTGCAGATCCTCGTGCTCCGCCGGCGCGGCGAGGACGTCGAGGCGGAGACGCTGGTCGTGGACGGGCTCGCCTCGGGGAGCGGCTCCCCCAAGCCGCGGGTGGCGGAGCTCCTCGCCGCGTCGCCCGGCCACGGGCCCGCGCTCCGCCTCCTCGACCCGAACTCCCCGCCTCGGATCCTCGCCCCGTGCGAGCCGGCGCTGGCCGAGCTCCTCTGGCTCGGGGTCGAGCCCGGCGCCGCCGCCCTCCAGTCGATCTTCCTCCGCCTCGCCGCCCGGCCCGGTGAGGTGAAGGTGCTGCGGATCGTGCTGCCCGGCCGGCAGCGGGCCGCGGCGCTCCGGTCGCTCGACGCCCTCGGCCAGTTCGTGGCCGCGCGTCTCGAGGCGGAGAGCTTCCGCCGCGAGATCGTCGGCCGCGACGCGATGTACCGGGTCTTCCAGGAGGGCGCGGGCGAGGCGATCCTGGTCGTGGACGCCGAGAACGGCCAGGTGCTCGAGGGCAACCAGAGCCTGTGCGAGCTCATCGGCCGGACGCGGTCGGAGCTGCGGGGCCTCACCCTCGCCAAGCTCCTCGAGCACGCGACGCTCGACGCGGACGCGCTGCTCGCGCGGCTCCGCGGCGCCCGGGTGGTCCGGGAGGAGGAAGCCCGCCTTCGGCGGCGCCGCGGCGAACCGGTGCCCATCTCCCTCAGCGTCTCGCAGATCCAGCTCGAGGGGCGCCCGGTGCTGCACCTCATCGCACGCGACGTGACCCGGGAACGCCGCGCGCTCGCCGAGCTCAAGGCCGCGCGCGACACGCTCGCCGCGCTGCACCTCGCGGGCGCGCACCTCATGGTGGAGACCGACGAGCTCGGCATGTTCGGCGTGCTGGCGCGGGAGCTCGGCCGGCTCGGCTTCCAGTGCGGCGTGCTCGCCCCGGCGCTCGACGGCACCTCGATGCTCACCTGGCGCTACCTGTCGTTCCCGCTGCCGGTCCGGAGCGCGATCGATCGCGCCCTCGGCCGGCCGCTCGCCTCGATCCGCGTGGACCCTCTCGACGCGCCCCTCGTCCGCCGCTGCCTCGCCGAGCGCCGCACCGTCCACACCGACCAGCCCCGCCGCGCGGTGGCCGAGCTGTTCGGAGCGCCCGGTGAGCGCGAGGTCCGGCGCGTCTACCGGCTCATCCGCATCCGCCGGGTGATCCTGGCGCCGCTCCGGAGCGAGGGCCGGCCGGTGGCGGTGCTGGCGGTGGGCTCGCCGCGGCTGCGCAAGGGCGACCCGGAGGCGATCGACGCGTTCGCGCTCCAGGCGTCGATCGCCCTGGAGAAGGCCCGGCTCTTCGCGGCCCTCCGCGAGGAGCGGGCGCGCCTGGAGAGCGAGGTGGCCCGGCGGACGGCGGAGCTCACCCGGGCGGTGAAGGCGCTCGAGGAGGCGGACCGGCGAAAGGACAACTTCCTCGCCAACATCTCGCACGAGCTCCGCACCCCGCTCGTCACCATCCTCGGCTACTCCGAGCTCCTCCTCGCGGAGAAGCTCGGGGAGATCGGCGCCCGCCAGCGCGGCGCGCTGCAGGTGATCGGCCAGAGCGGCCGCCGCCTCCGGCAGTTCATCGACGAGCTCCTCGAGCTCTCGCGCCACGAGCTGACGAAGGAGTCCTACGCCTTCGCGCCGATCGACGTCCCCGAGGTGCTCCGCCAGGCGATGCTCTCGCTCACCCCGCGTTGTGCCGAGCGCGGCGTCCGGCTCCGGATCCGCGTCGCCCCGGGCACGCCCGCCGCCTGGGGCGACCGCGACCGGATCCTCCAGGTGCTCGTGAACCTGCTCACCAACGCCGAGCGCCACAGCCCCGAGGGGAGCCTCATCCGGATCGCCGCCGCGTCCATCGCGCCCGGGCGGATCGAAGTGGCGGTGACCGACCACGGCTCGGGCATCCCCCCCGAGCACCTGGATCACATCTTCGACCGGCTGTACCAGGTGGACGACCAGTCCTACGGACCGTCGAAGGGGCTCGGGATCGGCCTCGCCATCGTCCGGAGCATCGTGGAGGCGCACGGGGGCGAGGTCCGCGTCCGTTCCAAGGTGGGCCGGGGCAGCTCGTTCCGGTTCAGCCTCCGCGCCACGCCCACGCCCGCCGACGTCGCCGCCCCGGGGGCCTCGGGCCGCGCCTGAGAACAGGAGCAGAATCCGCGCCCCCCGGCCCGGATGGGGCATCCGGTTGCAAGTGAGTACTCACTCACTTAGATCCTGGGCATGCCAGGGACGGAGCCACGCCGCAGGGTCCACAGACCGGCCGAGGATCGCCGCCGCGAGATCGCCGATGCCGCGCTGCGCGTCATCGCCGCGCGCGGGCTCGGACAGTTCACCTCGCTCGCCATCGCCGCCGAGGTGGGCGTCACCGACGCCGCGCTCTTCCGGCACTTCCCGTCGAAGGACGCCATCGTCGACGCCGCGATCGATCGGGTGGAGGAGCTCCTGTTCGAAGGCTTCCCTCCCCAGGCGGAAGACCCGATCGACCGCCTCGGCATGTTCTTCCTGCAGCGCGTCTCGGTGAGAAGGCAGCACCCCGGCATCTCGTCGCTGGTCGCGACGGACGAGCTCGGGAAGGCGGGCTCCGAGCGCGCCCTGCGAAGGGTCCAGGGCTTTCGCCGGCGGTCCCTCGAGTTCCTGCGCGCCTGCCTCGAGGACGCCGGCCGGCGCGGCCTCCTCACGCCCGGCCTCGGCATCGACGAGGCCGTGGTCATCGTGCTCGGTGCGCTGCTCGCCCTCGCGCGGCTCCCGGCGGACGCAGATGCCGGCGCGCCGCTCGGACCTCGTGTCTGGAGCACCCTCGAGCGTTTCCTTCGCGGCCCGGCGACGGGATCGCGGAGCGCTGCACGCCGTCCCCCGCGTCCGAGAGGACGCATCACCCCGAAAGGAGTCGAACCATGAAGCACGCGTCCTACTTCCTCGTCCCGATTCTCGCCGCCGTGCTGCTCTCCCCTGCCGCCGCCCGGGCGCACTGCGACACCCTCGACGGCCCCGTCATCAGCGCGGCGCGACACGCGCTCGAGACCGGCCGCATCGAGCCGGTGCTGGCCTGGGTCCAGCCTTCCGACGAGCAGGAGATCCGCCAGGCGTTCGCGTCGACGCTCAAGGTCCGCAAGGGTGGCAAGGACGCGCGGGACCTCGCCGATCGCTGGTTCTTCGAGACGCTCGTCCGCGTGCACCGGGCCGGCGAGGGCGCTCCCTACACGGGCCTGAAGCCCGCCGGAACCCCCGACCCCGCCGTGGCCGCGGCCGACGTCGTCGCCGCCGGTGGAGACGCCCAGAAGCTCGAGGCGCTCCTCGTCTCGACCGTTCGCAGCGGGCTGCACGAGCACGTCGCGAAGCTCCGGAGGGAGCGGCTGCCCGCGAACGACGTCGCCGCGGGCCGCCGCTGGGTCGCCGCGTACGTTCCGTTCGTGCACTGGGCGGAGGGCGTCCTCGCGGCCGCGGGAACGCCGGTGGACCATGCGGCGCACGGGGCGAAGTCGGCTGCGCACGAGGAGCACGGTGAGGCCGCACACGGGCACGCCAAGCCCGCACACAATCACGCCAAGCCCGCACACAACCACTAGCGCTTGCGCGTGGAGGCGGCCCGGGCCTCGTCCAGGTCCGGGTCGCCGCGCAGGTGCCGCCAGGCGATCGCGCCCAGCCGCTCCACCGTCGGCACGGGCCAGGTCGCGCCGTCGGCCTGCCGGCGCTCCCGGCAGAACCGGACGAAGGCGGCGAGCTGCTCCGGGCTCGGCGAGATGACGCTGCGGGCGTCCTTCACCCGGGCCATCGCCTCCAGCGGTTCCATCCCCCGGGCCACGAGTACGCAGAGCGAGAGGAGCGCGCTGCGGCCGATGCCATACTGGCAGTGGACGAAGACCCGCTCCCCGAGCTTCATTCCCTCCACGGCGAACGCCACCCCGTCCCGGATGTGCCGGGCGGAGATGGCGCAGCAGTCCTCCGTCGGGAGGTGCAGGAGCCGGATGCCGTGGACCTGGAGCAGGGCCTCGTCGTCCCGCGCCTCGAGCCGGACGTCCACGACGCGCTGGATGCCGTGATCCTTCGCGAGCCGCGCCGCACCCTGCATGGGAAAGCTCGCCCCCACGGCCAGCTCGGGGATGACGAAGTGCAGGTCGATCACGGGAGGGATGATGCGTTCCGGCGCCGTCTCGCGCCAGCCCACGTCCGCTCGACGATCACGGGGCCACCGAGAGGACGATGGTCTGCGACTCGGTGATCGTGATGTCCCGATCGGTTCGGACCGAGGCGCCGGGCCGGGTCACGCCCACCCGGACGTGATAGGCGCCGTCGGTGAGCCGGACACGGTGGTGAACCTGGCGGGAGGGCGATGGGAAGTCCGCCCGGCGCACCGTCTCCGCGCCCCGCTCGATCTGCACCTCGAGCGAGGTCGCATCGCCGATGCCGCCGAGATCGTAGACGAGCACGACGTCGCGCGGGTTCGCCCGGAACAGGAGCCAGGCGACGACGACCGCGGCGGCGAGGACGAGCAACCGGGCCGCGCGCTTCACCGCTTCCCCTTGCGGCGGGCGGCGGGGCGGCGCGTGCGAACGGAGGCGCTCACCTCCGGCCTGGCGCCGCCGTCGTCGCTCCGCCGGAGCCGGATCTGCGCGTTCACCTCGATTGCCATCCCCTCGAGCACGCGCCCCAGCTCCCGCCGCATCACGTCCGACTGGAGGAAGTGACGGATCTCCTCGGACAGCACCCGCAGCACCTCGTCCTTGGCGGACTGCGCCTGCTGCCCGATGAACCCGATGACCTCCTTCGGCAGCTTCCACTCCCGGGCGAGGCGCCGGGCGCCCTCCTCGGTCATGAAGAGCGCGCCCACGCCGGCGAGGATCGCCTTCTTGACGGAGTCGGGGATGAGCCCCCGGCCGCCGCCGGCCGGCTCGGCGCCGAGCACGTCTGCGCCCGCCGCCCCCACCTCGTCCAGCGTCGGCTTCTCTTCTTCCGTCATGGCCGCCTCGTCAGGCGCGCGGCTGGGCCCCGATCACCGGGAGCCGCGGCGCCTTCAGGACCTGCGTGCTCACCGCCCCGGCCACGTTCCGGGCCATCGCCAGGAACGCCTGGGCCTGCGGGCTCTCGGGGGCGCCGGCCACGATCGGCACGCCCCGATCGCCGCCCTCGCGGATCGCGAGGTCGATGGGGATCTCGCCGAGGAACCGGATGCCCATCTTCTCCGCGGCCAGGCGGGCGCCGCCCTTGTCGAAGATCGCGGTCTCGGTCTGGCAGTGCGGGCACACGAACGAGGACATGTTCTCGACGAGCCCGAGCACCGGGATCGACACCTTGTCGAACATGAGCTTCGCGCGGATCACGTCGGCGAGGGCCACGTCCTGAGGGGTGGAGACGAGCACCACCCCCGCCGCGCGGGTGTTCTGGGCAAGCGTGAGCGGCACGTCCCCGGTCCCCGGGGGCAGGTCGAGCACGAGGTAGTCGAGCTCTCCCCAGCTCACGTCGCGCAGGAGCTGGATGAGCGCGCCCGTGACCATCGGCCCGCGCCAGACGAGCGCCTGGTCCGGCTCCACCAGGAAGCCGATGGACATCACCTTGAGGCCGTGGGCGGTGAAGGGGTCGAGCTTCTGCCCGTCGCTGGAGGTCGGCTTCGAGGTCACGCCCGTGAGGATGGGGATCGACGGTCCGTAGACGTCGGCGTCGAGGATCCCGACCCGGGCGCCGAGCTTCGACAGGCCCACCGCGAGGTTGATCGCCACGGTGCTCTTGCCGACGCCGCCCTTCCCCGCCCCGACGAGGATGATGTTCTTCACGCCCGGGGTGAGCTGCCCCTCGGCTGCGCCCGGGGCGGCGCGCACCTGAGCGCCCCAGGAGATCTCCACGCGCTGGAAGCCCGCGCCGCGGAGCGCAGCTTCCACGTCGCGGCCGATGGTGTCCTTGAGCGGGCAGGCCGGGGTGGTGAGCTCGACGCGCAGCCGGACCGACGCGCCATCCACGCGGAGGTCCTTCACCATCCCGAGCGACACGAGGTCGCGGTGCAGCTCGGGATCCATCACCTTCCGCAGGGCTTCGAGGGCGTCGCGATCGTCCATGGCCGCGCTCTTATATCGGGCGGACGAGGTCTTCTCAACCGGAGCCGAGGCGTGGAGAGCCGCTCACTCCAGCGCGTCCACGCGCCACCCCGAGCCCTCGGCGACGACGACCGCGCGGCCACCGGCCACGGGCATCGAAGCCCGGCCGCCCGCGACGTCGACCGGCGTGCGGGCGCGGAGGGCGGTTCGGACG
>JAEZXM010000218.1 GCA_023419875.1 Pseudomonadota bacterium
GGCGGGCGGCGACGCGCGCGGCGAGCAGCTCCCAGACCGCGCGCACGCGGGCCACCTGCCGGAGCGCACGGTGCGTGACGAGGAACAGCTCGTCGGAGGGCCACGGCTCGCCGGCCTCCCCGAGGCCGGCGGCCGCCTCCACCCGCACGAGCCCGTAGTGCGCGAGGCTCGGCTCCGGGACGAGCGCCACGCCCACGCCGCTCTGCACGAGGGCGATCTGCAGCCTCAGCCCGTCCGATCGCACGACGGGCTCGACCGCGGGCGCGTGCGAGGCGAGCCAGCGCGCAGGCCCGAGGCTCGAGAGGCGTTCGCCGAACGCCACCCACGGCGCCTCCTCCCAGCCGCGGAGCGCCCCGAGCGCCCGCGCGAGCTCCGGCGCCGCCGCGAGGACCCAGCGCACCGTCCCGAGGCGGGTCACGACCAGGTCGCCCCGCGCCGGCCGCACCGTCCGGAGCGCGAGGTCCGCCTCGCGCCGCGTCAGATCGAGCACGGCCTCGCCGGGGAGGATCTCGAGCCGGAGCGCGGGATGGCGCTCGCGCAGCTCGGTCACCAGCGGCCCGATCGTCACCTCGGCGAGGTCCGCCGGGCACGCGATCCGCACCAGCCCGGAGACCGCGTGCTCCAGCCCTTCCACGGCCGACGCGAAGCGCACCATCGCCTCCTCGATCTCTTCGGCCACGGGCACGAGGTGCTCGGCGGCCTCGGTGGGAGCGATCCCGTCCCGCCCGCGGTCGAAGAGCGTGACCGAGAGCGCCTCCTCCATGGCCGTGAGGCGTCGTGAAACGGTCGAAGCGTCCACGCCCACCGCCTCGGCGGCGCCACCCAGCGTCCGCGCGCGGCACAGGGCCAGGAACAGCCGCACGTCGTCCCACGCCAGCTCCTCCGCAGCCTTCCGAGGGTCACTCATGCCGTCTGGATCATACGGAGCACCACCGCTCACCGCTTGGGCGACCCGCGCGCTCCCGGTTCACGCCGAGAGGTGATCGGCGCTCGCGCCCGGGTACGCGCCGTATGCGCGCGGCAGTCGGACCGTGAACCTCGTCCCGCGCTCGGCCGTGGACTCCACCTCGATGGTCCCGCCATGGGTGTGCACCACCTGACCCACGATGTAGAGGCCCAGGCCGAGCCCGCGCGCCCGCGACCCGCCGCGCGGGGAGGAGCCCCCGTTGAAGGGCTCGAACAGCACCGGCAACAGCTCCGGCGCGATCGGCGGCCCCTCGTTCGCGACCTCGAGCACGGCCTCGGCGTCGTCGCCCTCGACGGCGACCCGCACCGGGCGGTCCGCGGAGCCGTGCCCGAGCGCGTTCGCCACGAGGTTGGACACGACCTGCGCCAGACGCGCCGGATCCCACCTTCCACTCCCGTCGCCGACCAGGTGGAGCTCGATGGTCCGGTCCGGCGAGGCGGCCCGCAGCTCGCCGACCACGGCGCGGCACACCTGGTGGAGATCCGTGGGGATGGGCGCGATGGGCAGGGCGCCCGTGAACCGGCTCACGGTGAAGTCCAGCAGCGTCTCGATCAGCTCCAGCATGCGCTGGCTGGCCCGGCCGATCTCGGCGAGGGGTGCACGTGCGCTCTCGGGCATGTCGTCGCGGCGCACGAGGAGCGTGGCCAGCGCGCGCACGGCGCCGAGGGGATTGCGCAGATCGTGTCCGAGGATGCCGATCATCCGCTCCCGGAACCCGAGCGCCCGTGCGAGCTCCTCCTGGGCGCGCTTCTGCTGGGTGATGTCGGTGGCGGCCCCGGTGAGGCCGGCGGTCCTGCCGGCCTCGTCGCGCAGCGGCTCCTGGGAGACGAGGAGGTGTCGGATCTCGCCGTGCGGCAGGGTGAGCCGAACCTCCTGGCGCACGCGCGCGCCGTGGCGGAGGACGGCGCTGTCGAGCTCGTTCAGGCGGGCGGCGTCGGCCGGCGGGAACAGCTCCTCGTTGGTCTTCCCCACGACCTCGGCGGCCTGGTAGCCGAGGGGAGGGTTGTAGACCCAGCGGTACCGCCCCTCCAGGTCCTGCTCGAAGAGCGTGATGTCCGAATGGGCCAGGGCGACGCGAAAGCGCTTTCCCGTCCGCCGGAGCTCCTGGTGCACGCGGGCGTTGTCCACGACGAGCGCCGCGCGCCGCACCAGCTCCTCGGCCAGGGCGACGTCCTCCTCCCCGTACCGGCGCTCGGACTCGGCCGTCATGAGGAACGTCATCGTCGCGCGCGAGCCGGAGAGCGGGACCGGGACGACGAGCACGGAGCGGATCTCGAGCTGGCGCGCGAGCTCGAGGTACTCGCCCTCCTCGGTCTGCTCGCGGAGCATCCGCTCCGTGTAGTCCGGGACGAGCACCGGCCGGCCGGAGCGCAGCGCCTGCGCCGGCGGAAGCCGGCGGCGCGACCCGTGGTCCAGCGGAAACGCGCGGAGCGCCGCGGCGAGCGGGGCGCGCGCGGGGTCCCGGTGCGCCACCTCCTTGCGGTGGATCTCGCCGTCCTCCGCGACGTCCACCACGCACCAGTCCGCCAGCTCGGGGATCGAGAGCCGGGCGATGGCGCGGAGGGCCTCCTCGTAATCGAGGGTGCCCGCGAGCGATCCGATCTTCGAGAGGATCGAGAGGTGCGCGATGAGGCGGGACCGTTGCTCGATCGTTGGCGACATCCAGGCTCCCCCGCGCCGGGCCGACGGCCCCGGCGGGCTCGAGCTCCGGCCGTACATAAGCTCCGCGGCCGGTCGTCACCACGACCATCGCGAGCGTGCGCCGCGGCCGGCCGGGCAAACGCCGCCCGCGCCCTCCTGCTCAGGACCTGAGCGATCTGCGCGACCGCTTCGACCCGATCGGGCCAGGGCGTGGCCCCGCATCGCCATTCAATTTGAAACGAGAGCGATGCAGAGAGTCCTCGCGAGCGGCCCGGAAGTTGCGTTGCGTTCGAGCACGATGGACGCGCAAGTCCGTATGGCGTCGGCGCACGCCTCTCGTCCGGAGCATGCGGGGGCGCACCTCGGCCGCGCGCTCGGCTCGCTGCGAACCGAGGATCTCTATCCGCTCGTCTTTCACCTCGCCGTCCTCGCGGTGCTCGCGGTCTTCGCGTACCCGGCCTGGCGGATCGGCCTCGTCGCCCTCGCCGGCGGCGCCTCGCAGGTGGCCTCCGCCGTCCGCCGACGCAGGGTCGAGGCCCGCACGTGCCTCAACAGCGATCCGGAACGGGCCGCCTGGCGCGTCGTCATGAACCAGTCTCACCAGTTCCTCTCGTCCGGGCTGGCCGTGGCCGTCACCGGGGGCGCCGGGAGCCCGCTGCTCGTGACGCTGGTCGTCCCCTGGGTCACCGCCACGGCCGTCGTCGGGGACCGCGTGCAGACCCGTGCGCTCCTCGGCGGGACCGCGGCGCTGGTCGGCCTGCTCGCCCTGCTCCCCCCCATGATCGTCGGACCCCCGCTGCCGGGCGGGGTCCACGCGCTCCTCACGGCCGTGAGCGTCGCCGGGACCGGCGCGCTCCTCGTCCCGGTGCACGCCCTGCTCTGGAGGAGGCAGGCGGACCTCCGGCGGTTCCACAGCGAGGTCGCCTCCGACGCGCTCACCAGGGCCGAGAGCCTGGAACAGATCGGCTCCCGGCTCGCGCACGAGCTCAAGAACCCGCTCACGGGGGTGAAGGCGCTCGTCCAGCTCGGGCTGGGAAATGCTGCGGAGGGCTCCTCCCACGAGCGCCTGGAGCTGGTCCACCGGGAAGTCCTGAGGATGCAGGAGATCCTCCAGAACTACCTCTCGTTCGCGCGCCCGCTCCAGGGCCTCACGCCCAGGCACGTGCGGCTGGGGCCGCTCGTCTCCGACACGCTGCTCGTGCTCGCAGCGCGGGCGGACGACGCCCGCGTGCGGCTGTACGCGCAGGGCGACGCCTCGATCGAGGTGGACCCGGGCCGGCTCAAGGAGGCGCTCCTCAACCTCGTCGCCAACGCCATCGAGGCCACGCCGCCGGGGGGAGAGGTCGTGGTCGAGGTGGAGCCGAGGGGGGACGAGGTCGAGATCGCCGTCCGGGACACCGGCCGTGGCATGACCGCCGAGACGCTGAGCCGCATCGGGACCCCCTTCTTCACGACACGCGAGGGCGGCACCGGTCTCGGCGTGGTGCTGGCTCGATCGGTGATCGAGCAGCACGGAGGATCCATGTGCTACGAGAGCGAGCCCGGGAAGGGGACCCGCGTGCAGGTGAGCCTCCCCCGGCTCTCGCTCGAAGAGGCGGGAGGTCGCGGTGGCCCGTGTGCTGCTGGTGGATGACGAGCCCTCGGTCCGCGTGGCGCTCGAGGAGCTCGTCCGCGGCAGGGGCTGGGAACCTCTCGTCGCCCGCGACGGGACCGAGGCCCTGGAGCTCGTCGATCGCGCCGACGCCGTGGTGACGGACTTCTCCATGCCCGGGATGGACGGGATGGAACTCTTGCGTCTGGTCCACGAGCGCGACGAGAGCCTCCCGGTGATCGTCCTCACCGCGCGCGGCTCGGAACGGCTCGCGGTCCGCGCCATCCGCGCGGGGGCGTACGAGTACGTCCCCAAGCCCTTCGACGTGGACGAGATGGCCGTCGCGCTCGGGCGGGCGCTGGAGGCGCGCGTCCTCCGGCAGCGCGATCGCCAGCTCACGGCGGAGCACGCCATCGGCCGCCGTCTCGTCTGCGAGTCGGCTCCCATGCGCCAGCTCCTCGACGCCGCCGCCCGCGTGGCGTCGAAGGAGATCACGGTCCTGGTGCGCGGCGAGACCGGCACGGGGAAGGAGCTCATCGGCTCGCTGCTGCACGCGCAGAGCCGGCGCGCGGACGGTCCGCTCGTCCGCTTCAACTGCAGCGCCATCCCGGCGGAGCTGGCCGAGGCGGAGCTCTTCGGGCATACCCGGGGCGCGTTCACGGGAGCCACCCACGCGCGGCCCGGGTTCTTCGCCGAGGCGAACCGAGGCACGCTCATCCTCGACGAGGTCGGCGAGCTTCCGACGGCGGTCCAGGCGAAGCTCCTGCGCGCCCTCCAGGATGGCGAGATCCAGCCGGTGGGCTCGGGGCGGGTCGAGAAGGTGGACGTACGGATCGTCGCATGCACCAACCGTGACCTCGCCGCCGAGGCCCGCGAAGGGCGCTTCCGCGAGGACCTCTACTACCGGCTCGCCGTGGTCGAGCTGGTGGTGCCGCCGCTCCGCGATCGGCGGTCGGACATCCCCGCGCTGGCGCACGAGTTCGCGCTCCGGTACGCGGAGCGGTTCGGCGTGGACGAGGTGCGGCTCGCTCCGGCCCTCGTCGAGCGCCTCGTCGCGGCCGACTGGCCGGGCAACGTGCGCCAGCTCGAGAACGCGGTCGCACGCATGGTCGCCCTGAGCGGCGGCGGGGAGATCGGGCCGGAGTCCTTCGCGGCGAGCGCCGCCGCGGAGCGGGCGCCCCGGCAGGGCGGCGAGACGCCACCCGCACCGGGCGACGACGCGCACACGCTCCGGGAGCAGCTCGATGCGCTCGAGCGCAACGTGATCGCGAGGACGATGACCGCCGTCGGCGGCAACCAGTCCGAGGCCGCCCGCCGGCTCGGCATCAGCCGGAACACGCTCACCGAGCGGCTGCGCCGCTACGAGATCGCCGCGAACTTCGGGGCGGGTGACGCCTCCTGACCTTCGTGGCTTTCGAGCACCTGCTCACGCTCTGAGCGATCCGCGCCACGCGCTCGCGCGGTGCACGGTCGCACCGGTGCGTGCGCCCGCGAGATCCTGCTCCGCAACCGCGAATCCGCTCATGGCCCGCCCGCTGCAGTGTCCGGCTCCGATCGGTACCCCCGACGCCACCGAACGCCGGAGCGAACGCCATGCGTGTGCAATCCCTCTTCATCCTCCTCGGGCGCGGCGCCGCCGCGCCCGCGAGCGCGCTCCAGCCGCTCGACGAGTTCCTGCGCGCGGCCCGGTCCGGCAG
>JAEZXM010000279.1 GCA_023419875.1 Pseudomonadota bacterium
ATGGGAGGACGCTCCGGCGTCCGCTCCGCCCGGAGGAGCGCCTCGGTCTCGGCGAGGGGGAGGCGGACCTGGAACTCGGCGCCGCGCCCGGGCCCGTCGCTGCGCGCCACCACCGTCCCGCCGTGGAGCTCGACGAGGCCCCGGACCAGGGCGAGCCCGAGCCCCAGGCCGCCGCGCGAGCGGTGCAGGGTGCTCTCCGCCTGGATGAACGGCTGGAAGATCCGCTCGCCCAGCTCGGGCGGGAAGCCCATCCCCTGGTCCCGCACGCGGAGCAGGACGAAACCTCCCCCTTCGCGCGCCAGGCCGACGTCCACCCGCCCCCCGGGCTCGGAGAAACGGGCGGAGTTGCCGAGCAGGTTCCCCAGGACCTGTGCCAGGCGCGTGGGGTCGGCGTTCACGAACGTGGGCAGCTCCCCCACGTCGCAGGCGAGGGTGAGGCCCGAGGAGAGGAAGAGCGGGCGGTGATCCTCCACCGTCCGGCGCACGAGGTCGGCGAGGTCGGTGCGGGCCCGCTGGAGACGGATCTTCCCCTGGGAGATCCGGGTCACGTCGAGGAGGTCGTCCACCAGCCGCGTGAGGTGCATGAGCTGCCGGTTGATCGTCTCTCGCGCCTTCGCCGCCTGGTCGTCGGTGGCGTCGCGCCGCTCCAGGAGCCAGAGCGCGTTCCGCAGTGGAGCGAGCGGGTTGCGGAGCTCGTGGGAGAGGACAGCCAGGAACTCGTTCTTGTGCAGGTCCTCCGTGCGGAGCTGCTCGTTGGCGCGCGACAGCTCGGTGGTGCGGTCCGCCACGCGGCGCTCGAGGTCGTCCCGGGAGCGGAGCAGCTCTCGCTCCATCTGCTTTCGCTCGCTGATGTCCGTGAACACCCCGACCAGGTAGCGCCGGCCGAGTGGATCGACGAGCAACGTCTTCCGCGTGAGATTGACGTGAGTGATCCCGGCGCTGTCGGTGAACAGCTCCTCGTTCTCGTCCACCTCACCGGTGGCGAAGACGTGGTCGTCCCGGCGCCAGAACTCCTCGGCCTCGGCGCGCGGGAAGAAGTCGAAGTCCGACCGCCCGATGAGCTCGGAGCGATCGCGCCCCAGCAGCCGGCAGAACCGCTCGTTAAGCAACACCCAGCGGTGTCGCTCGTCCTTCACGAACACCGGGTTGGGGAGCGCCTCGAGGATGCCCGCCAGGAACGGGAGCGTGACCTCGCGATCGAGGGCGATGGCCGGTTGGGTCCGCGGGGCGGGGTCGAGCAAGGTCATGGTCCCGAGGTTCGGCGTCCAGTGGTCCGGCGTTTCCCGAGCAGGTGGACCTTACCGCCGGACCCGGTCGGACTTGGTGCGTCCAAGAGGGGCGGGCCGCCCGGCCCGCCGCCCTCGCGCGCGGGCTCCCGGTCGAGCGGGCGGGTGCCGCGCCTACACGCTCTCACGGCCGCCGGCCGGTGCTCGGCTTCTCCCACAGGTTCACGTTGCCCTCGCGTGCGTGGGGCTCGATCGCGGCCAGCTCGTCGGGGGTGAAGGCGAGCTTCTTCAACGCCGCGACGTTCTCCCGCACCTGGGCCGCGCTCGAGGCGCCGAAGAGCGTGCTCGTGACCCGCGGATCGCGGAGCACCCAGGCGTAGGCCATCTGCGCGAGGGGCTGCCCCCGACCGCGCGCGATCTCGTCGAGCTTCCGGACGCGGGCGAGGTTCTCCTCCGTGAGGTGACTCTTCGTGAACGACCCGCCGCCGGGCCGGTTCGGCCGCGCGTCCGCCGGGATGCCCTTCAGGTACTTGTCGGTGAGCAGCCCCTGGGCGAGCGCGGTGAACGCGATGCAGCCGATCCCCTCCGCTCCGAGCACGTCGAGCAGCCCGCCCTCGATCCAGCGGTTGAACATGTTGTAGGCGGGCTGGTGGATGAGGCAGGGCGTCCCGAGCCCACGCAGGATGGCGGCCGCCTCGCGCGTCTTCTCCGCGGAGTAGGAGGAGATGCCCACGTACAGCGCCTTGCCCTGGTGCACCGCGGAGGCGAGCGCTCCGAGGGTCTCCTCGAGCGGCGTGTCCGGGTCGAAGCGGTGCGAGTAGAAGATGTCCACGTACTCGAGCCGCAGACGGCGGAGGCTCTGGTCGAGGCTCGCGAGCACGTACTTCCGCGAGCCGCCGCCCTGGCCGTACGGCCCGGGCCACATGTCCCAGCCGGCCTTGGTGGAGACGACGAGCTCGTCCCGATGCGCGGCGAGATCCTCGCGGAGGATGCGGCCGAAGTTCTGCTCCGCGCTGCCGTACGGCGGGCCGTAGTTGTTGGCGAGATCGAAGTGGGTGATGCCCAGGTCGAACGCCTGGAAGATCAGCTCACGCTGGGTGGAGAGCGGCGTCGTGTCGCCGAAGTTGTGCCAGAGGCCGAGCGAGAGGAGCGGGAGCTGGAGCCCGCTCCGCCCGCACGGACGGTAGACCATGGAGTCGTAACGCTCCGCGGAAGCCGAGTAGCTCATGAGTCCTCCCGGCGCCCAGGGTAGCGTCGGCAGTCGCGCGGTCGAGGGGGAATCCGGGTGGAGCGCACGGGCGGGCGAGGCCCCTCCCGAGCCCTCGCGTGTATGATCCGCGGATGGCCTCGAAGCGCCGACCGGCCGGCACTCGCCGGCCCGCACGCCCGATCTCGCGGCGCCGCGGGCCGGGGAGGACGGGCTCGAGCCGCGCGCGGCTCCGCGGCCTCCTCCGGCGGGCGGGCGCGCTCGGCCCCCGGCTCGCACGGTTGCCCAGGTTCGCCTGGGTCCTCATCGCGATCGTCCTGATCGTGGCGGTCAACTACGTGATCCAGGTGGCCCGGAAGCCGACCGAGCTCCTCGGGCTCGTCTTCTCCCCCGCGCCCCTCACGGCCGAGCAGACGTGGGCACGCTACCGGGACGAGGTGCGGGAGAACGCGACCGACGTCGTCCGGCCGGAGCTGCTCGCGGCGCTCATCCAGGTGGAGAGCGCCGGGGACCCGCACGCCCGCACGTACTGGCGCTGGCGCTGGACGGCGGATCCCACCCGCGTCTACGCCCCGGCCTCGAGCGCAGTGGGCCTGCTCCAGATCACCGACGGCACGTTCGAGGAGGCGCAGCGCTACTGCGTCGACGACCGCCGCGTGCTGCGCGACGACGGCCCGTTCCTCGACCGGTGCTGGCTCAACTCGTTCTACTTCCGGACGGTGCCGGGCCACGCGATCGAGATGACGTC
>JAEZXM010000341.1 GCA_023419875.1 Pseudomonadota bacterium
GTCTACGCGCGCAAGAAGCGGTTCGAGCTCGCCCGGATGGTGCTCGAAAACGCGAAGCAGATCGACGACCGCGACGCCACCCTCTGGAACCGGCCCGGGTTCGTGGAGCTGTCGCTCGGGGACCGGATCCGGGCGCTGGAGTGCTTCCGGGTCGCGGCCGCGCTCCGCCCCGACTACCCGGAGGCCCACGCCAACTACGGCACGCTGCTCGCGGACGCGGAGGACTACGCCACCGCTGCGGTCGAGCTCGAGCTCGCCGTGAAGCACGCGCGGAACAACGCGCTCGCGTGGATGAACCTCGGGAACGCCTACCGCGGGCTCAAGGAGTTCACCAGGGCGGAGGACGCGTACGGGCGCGCGCTCGTCCTCGACCCGAACCTCGCCGACGCGCGCTTCAACCTCGCCGTCCTCTACCTCGACGGCGAGAAGCCCGGGCTCCCCGCCCTGCAGCGCCTGGAGCAGGGCGTCGCCTACCTCGACGCGTACGAGAAGGGCGGCGGCGCGGATCCGCGGCTCGCCTCCTTCCGCAAGGACGCCGCACGCGCCCTCGAGCGCGAGAAGAAGCGGCTGGAGCGCGAGGAGAAGGATCGGGTCCGCCGCGAGGCCGAGGCGCGGAAGAAGGCGGAGGAGGAGGCGAAGGCGGAGGCCGTGCCCGTGGCGGCGCCGCTCCCCGCGGAGCCGCCGCCCTCGGGGACGGACGCACCGTCCGCGTCGCCCGCGCCCGCGGAGGCACCGGCCGCGGAGGCCGCGCCGGCGGCCGAGACGCCGAAGCCGGCGCCCGCTCCCGCGAAGAAGAAGGTCGCCGGAGCGAAGAAGAAGCCGGCCAGGAAGCCGGCCGCGAAGGCCGGAGGTGCGCAGTGAGCTTGGTGCGGAAAGGAGCGACAGATGCGTAGCGTTCGGCTGCTTGTGGCCCTCTCCGCGGCCGTGCTAACCATCGGTGTGGCCTCGCCGGCCGCCGCGCAGTCGAAGCCGCCGCCGGCCCAGAGCGCCAAGGATTCCCAGGCGAAATCCGGAGGAGACAGAAAGTCCGGACAGCGGAAGGTGGTCCGGCTCGAGGAGATGCGGGTCGAGGGACGGGTGCAGAAGCCCCAGGCGCTGTTCCTGATGCCGCGGGCGGGCGTGGACTCCGGCGAGCAGTCCCGCTCCGAGTCGTTCCTCCAGAAGGCCAAGGACGCGCTGGCGAAGGAACCGTTCTAGAACCCGAGCACCGAGGGCAGGCACGCGCGATGGCGGCTCAGCAGGCAAAGGCCCTCCGCATCGGGGTCGTCCGGACCGGAAAGATCGTGGAGGAGCGGATCCTTCCGGGCCGCCAGCCCGTCACCATCGGTACCGGATCGCGAAACACCATCGTCATCCCGGGCTCGGGCCTGCCCGTCTCGGCGCCGCTCTTCACGTGGCACGGCGAGCGGTGCTCGCTGGTGTTCGGGCAGGACGCCCAGGGTCGCATCCAGGGTCCGCAGGGCGAGGCCGACCTCCCGGCGCTCGTGGCGCAGGGTCTCGCCGCGCGGCAGGGCGGCAGCTACGTCCTCCCGATCCGCGAGGACCAGCGTGGCAAGGTCGTGCTCGGCGAGGTGAGCGTCCTCTGGCAGTTCGTCACCCCGGCCCCGGAGGCGCCCCGCCCCGCGATCCCGAACTTCGAGAAGGGCAGCCACTTCCAGAGCCTCGACCGCCTGTTCCTGACCCTGCTCATCATCTCCTTCGTGATTCACGTCGCGTTCACCGTCTGGATGGTGAGGATGCCGGCCCAGGCGCGCGAGGTCACGCTCGAGGAGATCCCGGACCGCTACGCCCGGATGTTCATCCCGGAGCGGAAGGTCGAGCCGCCGAAGCCCCTCGAGACGGCCGAGACCGGGAAGGTCGAGGTCGCCGAGGCGACCGAGACGAAGAAGGACCCGACCAGGAAGCCGGGCGATCCGGGGCCGGACACGGCGGAGAAGAAGGCGGCTCGCGCCGCAGCGGCCGCGAAGGCGGTGCAGTCGAAGGGCATCCTCAAGGTGCTGGGCGCGCTCGGCCCCGGCGCGAGCGGCCGTACGGCGGTGGCCGACGTCTTCGGCAAGGGGAGCGGCAACAGCACCGTGGCCGAGGCGCTCGCGGGCGCGGGCGGGATGGCGATCGGCGACCAGAACACGGTGGGCGTGGGCCAGCGCAAGGGCGGCGGGCAGGGCGGTGCGGCGGGCATCGGCGACCTCGCGACCTCCGGCGGCGGCGGGAGCAAGGTCGGCTACGGCGCGCGCGCCGAGGCGAAGGTGACGGGCTCGGTGGCGCAGGAGGCCGCCGAGGTGGACTCGTCCGAGGTCGATCCGGACAAGCTCCGCGCCTTCGTGAAGCCCAGGCTGGGACTCGTCAAGGCCTGCTACGAGAACGCGCTCAAGCGAAACCCCGCGCTGCGGGGGAAGGTCCGGATCCGGTTCACCATCCTCCCGACCGGCGGCCTGCAGGACGTCACCGTCGAGGGGATCGACGCGCCGGACGTGATCGCCTGCATCGCCAACAACGTGCGGGCCTGGCGCACGCCGTTCCGGCCCTCCGGCCCGGTGTCCACGGATCTGCCGCTCCTGCTCGCACCCGCCGGAGGATAGCCGCCATGCGGGCTGTCTCGCTCAGGGAACTCCGGCAGCTGCTCCAGGGCCAGACGTTCCTCTCGTGGTGGAAGGAGTACGGGGAGGCGTTCGCGGCCGAGTCCGAGGCGCGCGCGCGGCGGGCGCAGCTCGCCGAGGCGATGCGCGTCGCCGACATCGAGGCCGAGGCCGGTCAGCGGCGCGCCCTCGACGCCTTCTCCGACGCGGGCGCGGCGGAGGAGGAGGCGGCGCGGATCGCGGGCGAGGCCCAGGCGGACGAGGTCCGCGCGCTCGAGCACGTGGGCCGCTTCGAGGAGCAGCGCTTCCGCACCTCGGACGTCTGGTACCGGCTCGGCGGCGCCGAGCGCGAGGTCGAGGTCCGGCGCGAGGCGGTCGCCAAGGTGAAGGGGAACGGGGCGGAGGCGGAACGGGCCCGTGCGCACGCGCAGGCGGCGCTCGA
Source organism: Pseudomonadota bacterium (assembly GCA_023419875.1). Classification (GTDB taxonomy): domain Bacteria; phylum Myxococcota; class Myxococcia; order Myxococcales; family Anaeromyxobacteraceae; genus Anaeromyxobacter. Next base: position 3,019 of record JAEZXM010000341.1, read on the forward strand.
CGGCGCGGAGAAGAATCTCCGGGCGCTGCGCGACGAGTATTCGGAGGAGTACCGCAAGCGTGGTGGGCTCTGGGACGAGGTGGAGGCGGCCTGGGAGCGGAGCTTCGAGCGCGCGCTCCTCGCGTCCGAGCACACCACCCGCGCACGCCGCATCATGCGCGACTCCGAGGGCCTCTTCCGCGAGGCGGACGAGAAGCGGGTCCGGGCCCGGGAGCTGCGGGACCAGGCCGACACGGCCGAGCGCGCGCTGGACGACGCCGCCCGCCGCCGGGCGGGGCTTCGGGAGGCGGCCCGCGACCGGTTCGGCTGCGTGGCGGGAGACTCGTTCCTCTACTGGCGCCACCCCGACGACCAGCGCTCGGCCTGGGCGGTGGCGCTCCGGGAGGACGGGGCCGGCTGGAACGTGCCGGTGCGGCCGCTCGAGGTCTACCTCGTGAACCGGCTCCGCGGGGTCTCGTTCCTGGAGCCTGCGCGGGAGGGCCTGCCGCTCACGGTGGAGGAGGGCGACCGGCGGTTCGAGGACTACTTCCTCGGGCCGCGCAGCGGTGGCCGTCCCGAGGAGAGCGCCGCCGAGCCGAAGCCGGCCGTCCCGGAGGTCGAGAAGCCATGAGCGCCGATCCGGTCGAGGCCCTGAGCCGTTCCCCCGTCTTCGATCTGCTCTCGCAGGCCGAGCTCGCCACCATCGCGAGCCTCTGCCGGACGGTCCGCTGGAGCGCGGGCGAGGTGGTCTTCCGCGAGGGCGATCCGGGCGCCTCGCTCTACGTGCTCACCGGCGGCGAGGTCGAGGTGCTGAACGGCCAGGGCGGGGCCGAGAAGGTGATCGCGGTGCTCTCCGCCCCGGCGGGCTTCGGCGAGATGGCGCTCGTCGATCGCGAGGCGCGCTCGGCGACGGTGCGCGCCCGGACGGCGTGCGAGGCCCTCGAGCTCACCGCCGAGGCGTTCACCGCATTCCGCAAGCGCTCCCGCGACGGCTTCACCTTCGTGGTGATCAACGTCGCTCGCATCCTGTCCTCCCGGCTTCGCGAGACCAGCCAGCGGCTCGCGGGGAAGCTGTAGGAGCCCGCGATGAACGCCCTCCTCCTCGCCCTCGCCCTCGGCGCCGGCGCCCTCTCGAACTTTCCGCGCGAGGCGGGCGGGAAGATCACGGCGCCGGCGGTGCTCGTCCACCTGGGCGGCGCGCCGGTGGTGGTGGTCGCCGCGGGAGAGCGGCTCACCGCCTTCCGCGCGGACGGCGGGACGCCGGCCGGCTTCCCGGTGCAGCTCGCGGCCGCGCAGGACGAGACCGCCGCGGGGGCGCCCGGGGCGGTGGACATGGACGGGGATGGGCGGCCGGAGATCGCCGTCGCCACCACCGCCGGGCGGGTCTTCCTCTGGAGCGGCGGGGTTGTGAAGGGCTGGCCGGTGAAGGTCGGCGCGCGGATCCGGGCCGGGACCGGCTTCGCCGACGTGGACGGCGACGGCAGGCCGGAGCTCCTCGCCGGCGACGACCGCGGCCGCCTCCACGCCTTCAAGAAGAGCGGGGCGGAGGCGCGAGGCTTCCCGATCTCCCTGGGCGCACCCGTCACGAGCGCCGCCACTTCCGCGCTCCTGCCCGGCGGCCGCGTCGTCGCGGTGGGGTGCGAGGACGGCAAGGTCCACGTCGTGGACGTGAAGACGCAGCGCGCGCGGCCCGGGTTCCCGCTCGTGAGCCACTTCGCCGTGACCGGGGCGCCGGTGTTCGCCGACCTCGACGACGACGGCGCGCTCGACCTCGTCGTCGCCAGCCAGGACTTCTCGGTCCACGCGGTGAACGCCCGGGGCGAGAAGCTGCCGGGGTTTCCGGTGACCGCCGGCTATCGCGTCTACGAGGGCCCGGCGATCGCCGACCTGGACGGGGACGGGCGGCTGGACGTCGTCTTCGCCTCCGCGGACGGGATGGTCCACGCCGTCGGCCGGACCGGCCACGCGCTCCCCGGTTTCCCGGCGAAGGTGGGGGCGCGGGTCGTGGGCGGGCCGGCGGTCGGCGACGTCGATCGCGACGGCGCGCTCGAGGTGGTGGCGGTCGCCTCTGATGGCACCGTCCACGCGCTCTCCCGGACCGGCAAGGAGAAGCCGGGCTTTCCCGCCGCGCTCGGGGTCGACGAGGTGACGTCGAGCCCGCTGCTCGCGGACCTCGCCGGCGACGGCATGCTCTCCATCTTCGTCGGGCTGCCCACCGGCGACCTGCATGCCCTCCGCGCCGAGAAGGCGGGCAACGCGGTCGCCGCGGCGCCCTGGCCCGGGCCCGGCCGCGACGCCGCGCGCTCCGGCCGCTTCGGCCCGTACGCTCCCGGCTACAAGGACCTGCGGCTCGATCCGGCGGCCCCCGCGGTCGGCGACGCGCTCCGCGCCCGCT
>JAEZXM010000360.1 GCA_023419875.1 Pseudomonadota bacterium
GAGGAGGGCGCGGCCGGCGCTCTCGCCAGCGCCGGGGGAGGAGGCGCGGCAGGCCTCGGAACGCCCGGCGAGGGAGGGCGGGATGGCGCCGCGGTCGCGAGGGGCAACGCGGGCGGCGGCGCAGGCCGGGCAGGCGGAGGCGCCCCGCTCATCGCGGCGACCACCCGGTCGATCGCCGAGATCACGCCGTCGGTCTTCCCGTCCCATCGCCCGACCTCGACGCCGAGCGCGCGCAGGGTCCCCTCCGCGGCAACGTGCGCGATCGGGACGCCGGCGACGATGCGCAGCCCGCGGCCGTCGCGGACCAGCGCCTTGATCGTGAGGAGCGATCCCTCCCCGAGGAACTCGATGACGGCGAGCGCGGACGGGCCGCTGCACAGCCCCAGCACCTGCCCAGGATCGCCGGCGACGCGCGGGCGATTCCCGACCCTCGCGGTCAAGGGCGCGAGGAGCGCCACGGCGAATCCCTTGGTTCCCGCGAGGACAGCGTCGATCGCCTGGTTCATGGGCGGATCAATCCCTCCGCGCTTCTCTTCACATGTTACCCCTCCCGGGCTCGGCGCTCCTAGCGCACCCCTGCACCCCCCGTTCATGCGACAGCGGTCCGCGCGGAAGAACCCCGTTCCGTCACGTTGACAGCGCCCCACGTTGTTGCATACGTTTTCCACCTCCTCCGCTGGTCTCCCGGATTTCCCTGCAGCTCCCCGCCGACGGGCGACCCGCTCCCTTCCGAGATCCGACATGCCCGCCGCCGCACCTACCGCCACGCACGCCCCGTCCGACATCAACGAGCTCAAGCACATGAAGGTGGCCGAGCTCGCCAAGCTCGCGCGCGACCTCGACATCGAGGCCGCCGGGGCGATGAAGAAGCAGGACCTCATCTTCGCGATCCTCCAGGCGCAATCGAGGGCCGCCGAGGCGGCGAAGGAGGAGATGGAGGTCGGCGGCGAAGGCACGCTCGAGGTCCTGCCCGACGGCTTCGGCTTCCTCCGGAGTCCGGACTTCTCCTACCTGCCCGGACCGGACGACATCTACGTGTCGCCCTCGCAGATCCGGCGCTTCAACCTGCGGACCGGAGACACCGTGCGCGGCACGGTGCGTCAGCCCAAGGACGGCGAGCGGTACTTCGCGCTGCTCCGGGTGGACTCCATCAACGGCGAGGCACCCGAGGAGAACCAGGCCAAGGTCCTCTTCGACAACCTCACCCCGCTCTACCCGACCGAGCGGCTCCACCTCGAGCACGATCCGAACGAGATGACCACCCGCGTGGTGGACCTCTTCTCCCCGATCGGGAAGGGCCAGCGGTGCCTCATCGTCTCGCCGCCGCGCGCGGGCAAGACGGTCCTCCTCCAGAACATCGCCCACGCCATCACCGCCAACCACCCGGACGTCACCCTCATCGTGCTGCTCATCGACGAGCGGCCCGAGGAAGTGACGGACATGGAACGGACCGTGAAGGGTGAGGTCGTCGCCTCCACCTTCGACGAGCCGGCCACCCGACACGTGCAGGTCGCCGAGATGGTGATCGAGAAGGCGCGGCGCCTGGTGGAGCACAAGCGCGACGTGGTGATCCTGCTCGACTCGATCACCCGCCTCGCCCGAGCCTACAACTCGGTCGTCCCGCCCTCCGGGAAGATCCTCTCCGGCGGCGTGGACTCGAACGCGCTGCACAAGCCGAAGCGGTTCTTCGGCGCGGCGCGCAACATCGAGGAGGGCGGCTCGCTCACCATCATCGGCACCGCGCTCGTGGACACCGGCAGCCGCATGGACGAGGTGATCTTCGAGGAGTTCAAGGGCACCGGGAACTCCGAGATCGTCCTCGACCGGAAGCTCATGGAGAAGCGCATCTTCCCCTGCATGGACATCGGGAAGAGCGGCACGCGCAAGGAGGAGCTGCTCCTCCCCACCGACTGGCTCTCGAAGATCTACATCCTGCGCCAGACCATCCTGAACGGCCTCGACAACGTCGAGGCGATGAAGTTCATCCTCGACAAGTTCCGCCAGGTGAAGACGCACGACGAGTTCTTCAAGATGATGGTCGGGGGCGGGAAGTAGCTGCCCCGCCCGGCCGCTCGCCCCTCCGCGCTTGACGCAACCCCCCATTCCGACTAGATCGGGCCCCCTCACAGCCGAGCCCGGACCATCGCCTCGCGCGGTGCAAGCGGCTCGAAAGGCGAAGCCAATGAAGCCCGCGATCCACCCCGACTACAAGCCGGCGAAGGTCGTCTGCGCCTGCGGAAACGTGATCGAGACCCGCTCCGTCCGCGGCGACTTCCACATCGAGATCTGCGCGCAGTGCCACCCGTTCTTCACGGGCAAGCAGAAGATCATGGACACCGCCGGCCGGATCGAGAAGTTCAAGAATCGCTACGGTGCGCAGCCGGCCGCCCCGGCGCCGAAGAAGGCCGCGGCTCCGAAGCCCGCCCCGGCCAAGGCGGAGGCGCCCAAGGAGAACCGCGCCGCCAAGCGGGCGAAGTCCGGCAAGTCGAAGAAGGCCGAGGCCGCTCC
>JAEZXM010000397.1 GCA_023419875.1 Pseudomonadota bacterium
GGCCAGCGCGGGCCCGCGTCTTCCCGCGACGCGCGCCGAGCGGGGCGACCGCCGCGCGACCGCCGGTCCGCGCCGCGGCCGGCGGTCAGACCGCGAACGACTCCCCGCAGCCGCAGCTCGACTTCACGTTGGGATTGCGGAACACGAACCCGCTCTGCATCAGGGTCCGCTGCCAGTCCACGACGGTCCCGTCGAGAAACGGGGCGCTCTTCGGATCCACGAACACGCGCCCGCCGTCCCGCTCGAACACGCGATCCCCGTCCGACGGCGCGGCTTCCCAGTCCACCACGTACGACAGGCCCGAGCACCCGCCGCCGCGCACGCCGAGGCGGAGACCGCCCCCGGGCGTGCCCTTCTGGTCCGCGAGGGTCCGGAGGTGCCGTGCCGCGTCCGCGCTCAGCTCGAGGTTCGCCATCGGCTGGATCCCTAATCGGCCGCGTCCGCGGTCGCAGCGCCCTGAGGACGCACGTCCGGCGCGAGCTCCCGCAGCCTCTTCACCTTCTCCACGAAGAGGCGGACCGCGTGGTCCACCTCCTCCTCGGTGTTGAAGCGCCCCAGGCCGAACCGGATCGACGCGTGCGCGAGCCCGTCGGAGACGCCCATGGCGCGCAGGACGTAGGAGGGCTCGAGCGACGCGCTCGTGCACGCCGATCCGGAGGAGACCGCAACCTCGCGGACCGCCATCATGAGCGCCTCGCCCTCGACGCCCTCGAAGCTCACGTTGAGGTTGCCCGGGAGCCGGTGCTCGAGGCTGCCGTTCACGGTGACGCCCTCGATCCCGCCGAGGAGGCCCGCCCGGAGCCGCTCGCGCAGGGCGAGGAGCCGCGCCGGCTCGTCGTCGAGCGCGGCCCGCGCGAGCTCCGCGGCCTTCCCGAAGCCGACGATCCCCGGCACGTCGAGGGTGCCGGGCCGCAGGCCGCGCTCGTGGCCCCCGCCGTCGAGGAGCGGGAGGAGGCGGGCCCGGACCGGCCGGCGGCGTACGTACAGCGCGCCCACGCCCTTCGGCCCGTAGAGCTTGTGCGCCGAGAGCGACGCGAGGTCCACGCCCAGGGCCTCGACGTCGAGCGGGATCCGCCCCGCCGACTGCGCGGCGTCGCAGTGGAACGTGACGCCCCGCGCGCGGGTCAGCTCCGCGATCTCCGCGATCGGGTGGACGACCCCGGTCTCGTTGTTGGCGTGCATCACCGAGACGAGCACCGTGTCCGGCCGGAGCGCCGCCGCGACGCGGGCCGGGTCGAGGCGGCCGTCCCGCTCCACGTCGAGGTACTGGACCTCGAACCCCTCGCGCTCGAGCGCCCGCGCCGAGTCGAGCACGGCCTTGTGCTCGGTGCGGCAGGTGACGACGTGCCGCCCGCGCGCTCCGTGGAACCGGGCCACCCCCTTCACCGCGAGGTTGTCCGACTCGGTCGCCCCGCTGGTCCAGACGATCTCCCGCGCGGTCGCCCCCACGAGCCGAGCGACCTGCTCGCGCGCCTCCTCCACCGCCTCCTCGGCGCGCCATCCGAAGGCGTGGCTGCGGGACGCGGCGTTCCCGAACGACTCGGTGAAGAAGGGGAGCATGGCCTCGAGCGCCCGGGGATCGACCGGGGTCGTCGAGTGGTTGTCCATGTAGATGGGAATCTTCATCGCGGGAGCGCGGCTCTCCTGGTCGGGCTCGCGAGGTTCGTAACCGGGGGCCCGGTGGTCGAGTATAAATGGAGGGGCCGCTGGCTCAAGGCCTTCCCGGCCGCTAAATACCGGAGAAGATTGGAGTCCGCTCGTGCGTCTCGCCGTCCGACTTGCCCTCGCCGCCGCCGCGTTCGCCCTGGTCTGGTTCCTGCCCGACCTCCTCGGGGCGGGGGTGACCGGACCGTCCGGCGACCTGGGGCTCGGAACCCTGCTCGGCCGGGGCTCGCTCCTCGCCCTGGGGGTGGCCTTCGCGGGTGGCGTCCTCACGAGCCTCACGCCCTGCGTCTACCCGCTCATCCCCATCACCGTCTCCATCTTCGGTGCCAAGCGGGCGGGCAGCCGCGGCCAGAAGATGGGCCTCTCGGCCCTCTACGTCCTCGGCATCGCGGTCATGTACTCCGCGCTCGGCCTCGCGGCGGCCCTCTCTGGCGCTGCGTTCGGGAGCGTGCTGCAGAACCCGTGGGTCGTCGGGTTCGTCGGGCTCGTGCTCGTGAGCCTCGCGCTCTCGATGTTCGGGTTGTTCGAGGTCCGGCTCCCGTCCGCGTGGCAGGTCCGGCTCAACCGCGTCGGCGGGGCGGGTGCCGCCGGCTCGTTCGCGATGGGGCTCGTCTCCGGGATCATCGCCGCGCCGTGCACCGGGCCGGTGCTCGCCGCCGCGCTCGCGTTCATCGCCTCCCAGGGCTCGGTGACGCTGGGCGTCTCGGTGATGTTCGCCTACGCGCTCGGCCTGGGGCTCCTCTTCTTCCTCATCGGCGCGTTCTCGCTCTCCCTGCCCCGGAGCGGCCCCTGGATGGAGATCGTGAAGTCGGTCTTCGGGGTCGCCCTGCTCACCGCCGGCATGGTCTTCTTCCTCCGCGCCTTCCCGGAGGCGCGCGCGGCCTTCTCCGCCGCGCGCGGGCCGGTCCTCGTCGCCGCCACGCTCGCCGCCGCAGGAGTGCTCGCGGGCGCGCTCACCGCCAGCTTCGGGGACCGACCGCTCGCCGCCGCGGGCAAGGCCTTCGGCCTGCCGCTCCTCGTGTGCGGGCTCGTCTACGCCGTCGGGGCGGGCGGCGCGCGCGAGCGGGCCCGGGCCGCCGCGAGCTTCGCCTGGGCCCACGACTACGACGCCGCCGTGGCGCTCGCGCGGGCCGAGGGCCGGCCGATGATCGTCGACTTCTGGGCGTAGTGGTGCGCGGCCTGCAGGGAGCTCGACCGGCTGGTCTGGGCCGATCCCCGCGTCCGCGCCGAGGCGGCCCGGTTCGTGTCCGTGAAGGTCGATGGCACCGTGGACTCGCCCGTCTTCGACGCGCTGGCCCGGGACAAGTACGGCATCCTCGGGCTGCCCACGGTCGTGTTCGTCGATCCGCACGGCCGGGAGGCGCCGCACCGGGTCCTCGGCCTGGTCTCGCCGGAGGAGATGATCGACAGCTTGCGCGCGGTGGACCGGGCCTGCGAGCGCGAAGGGCCTCCACCGCCGAAGTCCCGGGCAGGCGCCGGCCCGGCGGTGGCGATGGCCTGCGCGGCGAGGTGGTGACGCATGGTGGACCTCGACGAGATCCGCACGGCCGCCCGGAAGGTGTTCACGAGCGCGCAGGCCGCGGACGCGTTCCTCCGGCTCGACAGCCCCACCCTCGGCGGCGTGCCCATGGAGCTCGTCGAGGCGGGGCGCGGAGGCGAGGTGCTGGCCTTCCTCGAGCGCCTCGCGCAGGAGGCGCCCCCGCAGCTCAAGATCTTCGGGTTCCCCATCGGCCGGAAGCGCTAGCTCACCGCGCCAGGATCGCTGCCAGCGCGCGGCCGTGGGGGGGCAGCGACGCGTCGCGCGAGAGGCGGACGAGCGCGGCCCGCACCTCCCTGCGCGTCGCCGCGTGCTCGGCCAGCGCCCGGCGCGCGTG
>JAEZXM010000418.1 GCA_023419875.1 Pseudomonadota bacterium
GATGACCTGCGCGCGCGCCCACCGCGTGGCCCGCAACCACGGCGGACGCGTGATCTGGGCGTCCTCGCCGCGCGCGCTCCAGACGGGCGAGGTGCTCACGACCGAGTACGGGCCGGTGGACTTCTCCGGCGTCCCTCCGGACCGCCTCCCGCCGCCCGGCTTCTGTCGCGTCTGGGTCGACGGCGTGCCGCCCGACCGGCAGCCGCCCCCCGCGCCGTGCCCGCAGGCGGAGCGGGACGCGGAGACGATGGGCGGACGGCTCCTCTACATCCCGAGCTCGGACGTGCGGTGACCGAGGCGGACTCGCCCCCGGAGGCCCGCGCCCGACTCCGCTCGCTCCTCGGCGAGCTCCCCGACCCCCGCAGGCCCATCGGTGCCGAGCAGCGCGACGAGGTGGCGCGCGAGGGCTACGTGCTCGAGTCCTGGGTGCTCGAGCTGAACGGGCTCGAGCCCGTGCCGGCGCTGGTCGCGAGGCCGGCGCGTCCCGCCGGACCTGCGCCGGCGATCCTCTACTCCCACTCGCACGGCGGCCGGTACGACGTCGGGAAGCGGGAGCTGGTCGAGGGCCGCAGCTACCTCCAGCCGGAGCCGTACGCGGCCGCGCTCGTCCGCGAGGGATGGATCGCCCTCGCCGTGGACCACTGGTGCTTCGGCGAGCGGGCGCGGGAGACCGAGCTCACGACGTTCAAGGCCATGCTGTGGCAGGGCCGGGTGCTGTGGGGGATGATGGTCCACGACTCGCTGCGCGCCCTCGACTGGCTCGCCGCCCGCGCCGACGTGGATCCGGCGCGGCTCGGGGCGCTCGGCATGTCGATGGGCAGCACCATGTCGCAGTGGGTGGCGGCGCTCGACGAGCGGGTGAAGGTCACCGTCGATCTCTGCTGCCTCACCGAGTGGAACACGCTGCTCGCGGAGAAGGGCCTCGCCGGGCACGGCATCTACTACTACGTGCCGGCGCTCCTCCGGCACTTCACCACCGCCGAGCTCGAGGCGCTCGTCGTCCCGCGGGCCCACCTCTCGGTTGCGGGCCTCCGGGATCCGCTCACCCCGTCCGCCGGGCTCGCGATCGTGGACCGCGCGCTCCGCGCGGCCTACGCCGCCGCCGGTCACCCGGAGCGCTGGAGGCTCGTCACCCAGGACGTCGGGCACGAGGAGACGGCCGAGGCGCGGGCGGAGGCGATCGCGTTCCTGCGCGCGTTTCTGTGAGCGGCGCCGCGGCGTCTCCAAACGCACCGCGGCCCCGGCCCAGGAGCGCTGGCCGAGGCCGCGGGTGAGTCCTCACTCGAGTGCTACCAGATGGCGATGCTCGCCCAGGAAGGCGAGCCGGCGCTCACCGAGAAGTACGTGTAGCCGTCGGTGTGCTTGGGCAGGCCACCTCCGCAGCTCGCCACCGGCGTGGCGCTGGCGTTGATCGTCACCGTCCGGGTCCCCATCTCCGAGCAGATCCATCCCTGGACGCTCTTGAGCGTGCGCAGGCAGGCGGCGCCGGCGCCGAGGGGTCCGGACTGCCCGTTCTCGGCAATCGTGATCGGGTTGGCGCACGGCGTGGTGCCGGAGGCATTGAACGTGGCGGTGACCGACTGCGCGCCGGTCATCGTGACCGTGCACGTGGCGGCGGTGCCCGTGCACGCACCCCCCCAGCCGGCGAACGCCGAGCCGCTCGCCGGCGTCGCCGTGAGGGTCACCACGCTGGCGCTCCCGAACTGCGCGCTGCACGTCGTTCCGCAGCTCACGCCTGCAGGGCTCGAGGTGACCGTTCCGCTGCCGGTGCCGGCGGGGGTGACGCTCAGGGTGTACAGGATGGGGTTGGCGTTGAACGTCGCGGTCGGACTCCGGGCCTGGGACAGGGTGACCACGCAGGTGGTCGTCATTCCGGAGCACCCGTTGCTCCAGCCCGCGAAGGCCGACCCGGTCGCGGCGGCCGCGGTCAGGGTGACCACGGTGCCGCTCGTGTAGCTCGCGCTGCAGGTCGACCCGCAGTTGATGCCGCTGGGGGAGGATGTGACGGTCCCGGTGCCGGTGCCGGCCTTCGTCACGGTCAGTGCGAAGGTGTTCGTGCCGGGGTTGAACGTCGCCGTCACGGAGCGCGCCTGCGACATGGTCACCGTGCAGGTCGCCGCCGTGCCCGAGCAGACGCCGCCGCTCCAGCCGCCGAACGTGGACGGGCTGGTCGCCGCCGCGGTCAGCGTGACCACGGTGCCCGAGTTGTACGTCGCGCTGCAGGTCGAGCCGCAGTTGATGCCGCTGGGGGAGGAGGTGACCGTGCCCGCGCCCGTGCCCGGCTTCGTCACGGTCAGCACGTACGTCAGCTGCTGCTGGGCGGCGAACGTGGCCGTCACCGAGCGGGAGGCGGTCATGGAGAGGATGCAGGTCGCGTTCGAGCCGGTGCAATCGCCGCCCCACGCCGTGAACGTGGAGCCGGCGGCCGCCGCCGCGGTCAGCGTGACCGTGGTGCCGGACTCGAAGCTCCCGCTGCACGCCGTGCCGCAGTTGATGCCGCCACCCGCGACCGTGCCCGTGCCCGTGCCGTCCTTCGTCACGACGAGCGAGTAGAACGTCGGGCCGCCGCCGCCGCTCGCGAGCGGGGTCAGGTAGGGCTTGATCACGCTGTACCGCTCGTTGTCGATCGTGGTCCAGTCGTCGAGGAACAGGCCCTTGGTGTCACCCGAGTTCGGGTTGAGGCACCAGTAGGTCCAGCTCATGCCGTTCCGGTTGGCGTAGGCGAGCAGCCGATCCAGCCAGACCTTGTCCTTGGGATCCGCGAGCGTCGAGCCGAACTCGCCGATGAGGACCGGAGCGATCCCCTGCTTGGCGATGAAGCCCCACATGCCGTCCCAGTACGGCTCGAGCGTCGCGGGGAAGGCGGGGTCGAGGAACCACGACTGCTGGTGAACCGACATGCCGTAGTCGTGGGGCGAGTAGACGAGCTTGTTGGGCTTGCTCAGGTTGACGCGCATCGCGGGGTCGGTGACCTTCGAGAGGTTGCCGCCCCACCAGCCGCACTGCTCGTCGGGCTCGTTGTCCCAGTAGTTGGGCGTCCCGCCCGCCGGGCAGCTCACGCCCTCGACGAGGATGAGGAGGTCGGGGTTCGCCTGGTGGACGGCGTTGCCGCCGCGTTCGGCGGCCCGCCGCCAGTCGCGGTTCACGTCGCTGCAGCCCCAGCACGCGCCGGTGCCCGCGGGCATGGTGCCCTCGGCGTGCGGCTCGTTGTGGAGGTCGAAGCCGACGACGGTCGGGTTGCCCTTGTAGCGCGTGGCCAGCGTCTGCATGTTCCTGAGCCAAGTCGCCTCGGAGACCGAGGCCGTGTACCAGAGCGCCGACTGGCCGGCGGAGCTCGGGCGGTGGCGGTCGAGGATGATGCGGATGCCGAGCTGGCCGCAGTACTCGACGATGGCGTCCATGAGCGTGAGGGTGGTGACCCCGGTGAGCTCGGGGTTCACGTACGTGTTGAGGCTCTGGACCGGACCGTTCGCCATGATGTCGTCGGAGTAGGGGAGCCGGATCACGGTGATCCCCATGCTCTTCACCTTGTCCAGGAACGACCGGTAGTTCACCGACCAGAGGCCGTGCGGCATCTTGTTGTCGGTCTCGAACCCGAACCAGTTCGCGCCGGTGATGTGGACGACGTTTCCGGACGCGTCGACGATGTCCTTGCCCCTGGTGGACCAGTAGCCGTCGCCCGGGGCGGCGAGCACGGCGGGGGCGGCGAGCAGGAGGCCGGCGGCGACGAGCAGGGCTCGCACGGCACGCGTTGCTGGGCGCTTCATCTGGAGCTTCATGACCACTCCTCGTGGTTGTGAGATCCGCGATACACGGGACGGCGCCTTCACTCGACTTCGAATCCACCGCGGAGGCAGCGCGAGCGCCCGCACGGACGGGGCGATTCCTGCGCGAGAGGTCCGCGGTGTGTCGTCGGGTCTGCCCCATCTGCGCACGCAAGACAATCCGCCCGGGGGTATGGGGTCTCGCCGCCACGCCAAGCCCGCTTCTTCCCAGCGGAATCGGCGCCCGGCCCCCCCGAACACCCGCACGCTCAGGTCCTGACGCGGTGCGGCGGAAGACGTTATCTTCCCCCGTTCGCGTCACCCCGAAGTCCGCTGAAAACGTTTCAGCAAGGCGAACGCAGACGGCAGGACCGCCCGCCCCGAGCCTGGGCGAGCGGTCCCGTTCACGTCCGGATCTCTACTTCACTGCTGGTACACGCGGACGTAGTCCACGTACATGTGCATCGGGAAGTTGCCCTGCACCGGGTTCTGCCCGGGGAACGCCCCGCCCAGCGCCAGGTTCAGGATGATGAAGAAGTTCTGCCGGTACTCCTCCATGTTGCTCGCGGAGATGCTCTGCGTCTTCACCCGGACGTTGTCCACGTACCAGTACATGGAGCTGCCGTTCCACTCGAGCGCGTAGGTGTGGAACTGGCTGACGTTGCCGACGTTCGCCGTGCTCGCGGCGCTCGCGACGTTGGTGCCGCTCCACGGGAAGACGCCGGTGCGCGTGTCCCAGAACAGGTTGTTGACGATGGTCGAGTCGGAGTTCTTGTGCTCCATGATGTCGATCTCGCCGCAGCTCGCCCAGTTGGTCGCCATGGTGTCGTAGGAGCCGGCGGCCGGGTTGTAGCTCGAGGTGTACGAGCCGTCGTACGAGTTCCCCATCATCCAGAACGCCGGCCAGGTGCCGGCCGCGTTGGGCATGGCGATCCGCGCCTCGATGCGGGCGTTGTTCCAGGACCGCTTCCCCTGCGTGGTGATCTTGCAGGAGGTCTGGTACCAGCTCCGACCTCCCACCGACAGCGGGCTCGTGAGCCACTGCGCCCGGAGCACGAGGTTCCCGCCGGACTGGTAGCACTCGGACGGTCGGTACCACTCCCACTCGCCGTTGCCCCAGCCCGAGAACGCGCCGGCGTTGTAGCCGTTGCCCACGGTGTAGTTCCAGTTGCTCGAGCTCGGCTGGCCGCTGCCGTTGAACTCGTCCGACCAGACGAGCCGGTGGTAGATGCAGGCCGTGCAGGCGTCGGTCCCCCCGCCGCCGCTACCGTTGAAGGTGGCGGTGACGGAGCGGGCCGCGGTCATCGTCGTGACGCACGTCCCGGTGCCGACGCAGGCGCCGCTCCAGCCGCCGAACGTCGAGCCGCTCGCCGGCGCCGCGGAGAGGGTGACCGCCGTGCCGCTCGCGTAGCTCGCGCTGCACGTCGACCCGCAGTTGATGCCGCCCGGGTTCGAGGTGACGGTACCGCTGCCGGTCCCGGCGCGGGTGACGCTGAGCGTGTAGCTCGTGCCGCCGCCGCCGCAGCTCACGGTCATCGTGGCCCACGGGGAGTCGTTCGCCCAGCCCTGCCCGGAGTTCACGTAGGTGAAGAAGTAGCGGATGCTGGCGCCGGAGGTGAGCCCGCTCACCGTGTACGTGGCGTTCGAGCCGCTCTGGACCATCCGGACGTTCTGCTGGCCGCCGTTGTTGACGATGTAGTGCAGGTCGGCCCAGACCACGCCGTTGGCGTAGAACCGGACCTGGCTGCACGACAGCGTGGTGTAGCCGAGCGTCGCCGCCCGGGCCGAGATGGGTGCGGCCAGGAACAGCGCGGCCGCGAGGAGTGCCGCTCTCCGCGTTCTCTGGAACATGGGTGCCGTCCTTTCGTCGCTGCGGGGTGGGGCGGCGCCGAGGACCATGCAGCACGGGTGTTCGTCCTCGGCCCGTCCGTCGTGCGAAGGACGCTGGCAGAATGCCGCGAACGCCTGCAACGGCTCCGAATCGAAACGAACGTCGAACGATGCACCCGGGAGGAACGGGCGTGGAACGCGTGCGGCGCAGCGGCGCCGAGCGCGCGCGCCCGGACCGAGACGCAGAGTGATGGAAGGCGTCGCGAGCCGAAGAAACCTGCCGCGGCGCGTCGGCGCCGTGCGGAGCCCGACGCGGTGGTGGTCGACCCGCTTACGTGAGCGGCTCCGACATGGTCCGCATCTGGACCTCGATGATCCGCGAGCCCGGCGACTGCGTGCAGGCGAGCAGCACCGCCCCGGCGACGTCCTCCGGCTCGAGCATCGTCGATGCGGCCACGCCCGCCTCGGTGCGTCCCTTGCCGAGGGCGAACTCGGTCTTCACGCCCCCGGGACAGATCGCCCCGACCTTGATGCCGTGCGGCCGGAGCTCCTTGTCCAGCGCCTGCGCCATGCCGACCTGCGCGAACTTGGTGCCGCAGTAGACGGCCTCGCCCGGGAAGCCGTACTTCCCGGCCATCGAGGAGATCATGAGGATGAGGCCGCTCTTCTGGGCGATCATCACCGGCACCGCGTGTCGGGTGAAGAGGAAGGTCGAGCGGACGTTGCTGTCGAACATCTCGTCGTACTCGGCCGCGCTCGTGTCGACGATGTTCTTGTAGTTCCCGACGCCCGCGTTGTTGACGAGCACGTCGAGGCGGCCGAACGCCGACTTCGCCTCGGCCACGGCCTTCACGGCGGTCTCCTCCTCGCGGGCGTCGCCGGCCACCAGGGTCGCCCGTGCGCCGAGCGCCTTCACCTCGGAGGCGAGCGCCTGGAGCCGCTCCGCCCGCCGCGCCGTCAGCACCAGGTCGGCGCCCTCCGCTGCCAGGGCCCTCGCGCACGCGCTCCCGATGCCCGCGCTGGCACCGGTGACGAGAACCACCTTCCCCTTCAGTCTGCCGCTCATGTGCTCCTCCTGCGTCAGCCCTCGACCCGCCGAGGGATGGGAACCCAGGGCCGAGGATCACGCCCCCGGCCGACCGGACGGGCAGAACATGGCACCGCCGCGCGGCGAGGAGAAGGGGATTGCCGGAGCCCTCACCCCGGCCGCGGGGCCCGGCCGAGGTTCGCGGCCAGCTGCACGTAGCGCGGCAAGGAGCGCGACGGGGCTCAATCCCAGTCGAAGACGTTGCTGAGCCCGGGCGTCGGGCAGAGCGACACGCAGGCCGAGGCGCTCCAGAGCGCCACGAGGCCGGAGTGTTCGCTCCCGGAGTAGCACCAGACGGCCGCGGAGCTGCCGTTGCTGGCGCAGAGGCAGTTCGTATCGCACACGACCGATTCGGGAGTGGCGGCGGGGGCGAACGCCCGCGCGGCCAGGACGGCCTGCGCGTACGTGTGCTCGCCGAGGGACCCGCAGTCGTAGTAGTGCTGGCCCAGGCCGTTCGAGTGCTGCGCCTGGCAGCCGCTCCCGCAGCACGCCGTCCCCGCGCAGCAGCTCCCCGCGGTCGTCGGGCCGTGGCCGCAGCGCACCTGACCGACCGGGCAGGTGCAGACACCCTCGGTGCAGGTCGCCGTCGCGGGGCAGACGATCCCGCAGGCGCCGCAGTTGCGCTCATCGGCGTCGAGGTCGACGCAGGCGCGCGGGGGAGGCCCCGAAAGCGGGCATGCCTCGGTGCCCGTCGGGCATTCGCAGCGCCCGGAGAGGCACGAGGCGCCCGTCGGGCAGACGTTGCCGCACGCGCCGCAGTGGGCCTCGTCGGTGGCCCGAGAGACGCAGGTGCCCGGCGCGGTGCCGCACGTGTCCGGGAGGTCCTCCGGGCAATCACACTCGCCGGCCACGCAGACGTCGTTCGTGAGCGGGCACGAGCGGCCGCAGGTCCCGCAGTTGCTCGCGTCGGTCTGGAGGTTGGCGCAGCGCGACCCGCAGTCGTCGGGCCTCGGCGCGAGGCACACGCAGCGTCCTCCGGTGCACGACGAGCCCGCCTTGACGACGGCGCACCGGTTCCCGCAGCCCCCGCAGTGGGCGGGATCGGACGACGTGTCCACGCACTCCGGCGAGGTCGAGGGCCCGCACGACGTCCCGGTGCCGTCGCAGACGCAGGCCCCGGCGGTGCAGGAGCCCAGTCCGCATGCGTGGCCGCAGCCGCCGCAGTGCTCGTCGCTCGCCTGGAGGTCCACGCACCTGCCGGCGCAGGGCTCCTGCCCCGCCGGGCAACGGCAATCCTCTGCATCGCAGGTCGCCCCGGTGGCACACCGGATCCCGCACCCTCCGCAGTGGTCCGGATCGGTCGCGGTGTCGACGCAGGCGCCGAAACAATCGTCCTGACCCTCGGGGCAGTCCACTCCACCGGCGCTTCCGGCGCTGCACGCGACCAGCATGGAGGTCACGAAGATCGCAGCGACCGCCGCTCGTCCGATCATGAGTCCCCCGATGGTCGCGAAACCTCGGCAGTGTACTTCGACCGGGATCCGGTGCGCAGCCCTGGCCCGGCCTGGGCCCGCGAGGAGCGGGCGGGATGTCACGGTGGCCGTGGCCCGCGTCAGCCCGCCTTGCTAAGAATCCGTGGCACATGGCCGACTTCGTCCACCTGCACCTCCACACGCTCTACTCGCTGCTCGACGGCGCCATCCGCATCAAGGACCTCGTGAAGACGGTCCGGGAGAAGGGGCAGAAGACCGTCGCGGTCACCGACCACGGGAACCTCTTCGGCGCGGTCGACTTCTACAAGAAGGCGCGCGAGGCGGGGCTGAAGCCGATCCTGGGGATGGAGGCGTACGTCGCGGGCGAGAAGGGCCGGCACGACCGGACGGAGCGGGTCGGGCGGCACCTCATCCTGCTCGCGAAGAACGCGGAGGGCTGGGCCAACCTGCGCCTGCTCTCCTCCAAGGCGTTCACCGAGGGTTTCTATTACGACCCGAGGATCGACAAGCAGCTCCTCCGGGAGCACGCGAAGGGGCTCGTCGGGATGACCGCCTGCCTGGGCGGCGAGGTCCCCCGGCTCTGCCGCCGGGGCGACATGGACGGCGCGCGGGCCGCGGCCCGCGAGTACCGGTCCATCTTCGAGCCGGGCTCGTTCTTCCTGGAGGTGCAGTCGAACGGGATGCCCGAGCAGGTGGACGTGAACGCGAAGCTGGCGCAGCTCGGGCGCGACGAGGACATCCCGCTCGTCGCCACCGCCGACGCCCACTACGTGCGCCGAGAGGACGCGAAGGCGCACGAGGTCCTGATGTGCATCGCGTCCAACAAGACCTTCCAGGACCCGAAGCGCCTCCGGCACGACACCGACGGCCTCTTCATCACCTCCGGCGACGACATGGTCGCGGCGCTCCCGCAGTACCGGGAGGCGATCGACAACACGATGCGCATCGCCGAGATGTGCAACGTGGAGATGAAGCTCGGGCAGTCGTACCTCCCCCGCTTCGCCCTGCCCGAGGGGACGAGCGAGGACGAGTTCATCGAGAAGCTCGCGAAGGAGGGGCTCGACGCCCGCTTCCGCGAGATCGACGGCCGCTACCCGCACGACCGCGACGCCTACCGCCAGCGCCTGGAGATGGAGCTCGGCGTCATCCGGAAGATGGGGTTCAGCGGCTACTTCCTCATCGTCCAGGACTTCATCAACTGGGCGAAGAAACGCGACGTCCCGGTGGGCCCTGGCCGCGGCTCGGGCGCGGGGTCGATCGTGGCCTGGTCGCTGCGCATCACCGACCTCGACCCCATCCGCTGGAACCTCCTCTTCGAGCGCTTCCTCAACCCCGAGCGCGTCTCGATGCCCGACTTCGACGTGGACTTCTGCCAGAACCGGCGCGACGAGGTGATCGGCTACGTCCGCGAGAAGTACGGCAAGGACAACGTCGGGCAGATCATCACCTTCGGCTCGCTCAAGGCGCGCTCGGTGATCCGCGACGTGGTGCGGGTGATGGGCCTCCCCTTCGCCGAGGGGGACCGGATCGCGAAGCTCGTCCCCGACCCGGTGCAGGGCAAGACCCCGCCGCTCAAGGAGCTCGTCTTCGGCGGCGAGAAGATCTCGCCCGAGCCCCGCCTCGCGGAGCTCTACGAGAAGCCGTCGGTCATCTCGCAGTGGGTGGACACGGCCGGCGTTCAGCAGACGGTCACCACCAAGGACCTCCTCGACATCGGCATGGCGCTCGAGGGGCTGAACCGCCAGGCCGGCCTGCACGCCGCCGGCGTGGTGATCGCCGACAAGCCGCTCTGGGAGTACGTGCCGGCGTACCAGGATGACAAGTCCGACATGCTGGTCTCGCAGTTCGCGAAGGACGAGGTCGAGGCCGCCGGGCTCGTCAAGTTCGACTTCCTCGGGCTCAAGACCCTCACCGTCGTCGACGACGCCCTCCGGCTCGTGCGCAAGAACCACCCGGAGCGGAAGGGCCTCCAGGCCACGGACATCCCGCTCGACGACCCGGCGGTCTACGAGCTCATCGGGCGCGGCGACACGGCCGGCGTCTTCCAGATGGAGTCCTCGGGCTTCACCGAGATGGTGGTGAAGATGAAGCCCTCGCGGTTCGACGACGTCATCGCTGCGGGCGCGCTCTACCGGCCCGGACCGCTCGACCAGAAGCTCGAGGACGGCCGGACGATGGTGGACGTCTACATCGACCGCAAGCACGGACGGGAGAAGGTCCAGTACCCCCACCCGCTCCTCGAGCCGGTGCTCGAGCCGACCTACGGCGTCATCGTCTACCAGGAGCAGGTGATGCAGATCGCCCAGGTGCTGGGCGGCTACTCCCTGGGCGGCGCCGACCTGCTCCGGCGGGCGATGGGGAAGAAGAAGGCCGAGGAGATGGCCAAGCAGCGGGCCATCTTCATGAAGGGCGCGCTGGCGAAGGGGGTGGACGAGAAGGTCGCCACCTACGTCTTCGACCTCATGGAGAAGTTCGCGGCGTACGGCTTCAACAAGTCGCACTCCGCGGCGTACGGCCTGCTCACGGTCCAGACCGCGTGGCTCAAGGCGCACTACCCCGTCGAGTTCATGGCCGCGCTCATCTCCAGCGAGGCGTCCAACACCGACAAGGTGGTGCTCCACATCTCCGAGGCGCGCGCGGACGGCATCGAGGTGCTGCCGCCGGACGTGAACGAATCGACGAAAGACTTCGGTGCGTTCCCGCCCTTCGACTCCGTTCACCCTGAGCGTAGGGCCCGCGCAGCGGGCCCGGAGTCGAAGGGCTCAGGGCGAGCGGGGTCGAAGGGTCGAATCCGCTTCGGCCTCGGCGCGGTGAGAGGCGTCGGCGAGTCCGCGGTCGAGGCCATCCTCCAGGCGCGCGAGGAGGGCGGGCCGTTCAAGAACCTGTTCGAGTTCGCGACCCGCGTGGACGCACGCCGCATCAACAAGAAGGTGGTCGAGGCGCTCGTGAAGAGCGGCGCCTTCGACTTCGAGGGCGTGCCGCGCTGGCAGCTCTTCTTCGGGATCGACGCCGCGTTCTCCGCCGGCGCCTCCGCGCAGGCCGATCGTCTGAGCGGCCAGGCGAGCCTCTTCGGCGGGCCGGCGATCGAGGTGAAGCCGAGGTATCCCAGGCCGGGCGAGGTGGTGGGCGAGATCACGGTCGAGGAGTGGCCGGAGCGGATCCGGCTGGCGCTCGAGAAGGAGGCGCTCGGCTTCTACCTCACCGGCCACCCGCTCCAGGACTACGCGCGCGAGGTGAAGCGCTACGGCTCCACCACCTGTGCGGCCGTCTCGCAGAAGCGCGCCGGGGACAAGGTGACCGTGGTCGGGATCGTCGCCAGCCTGCGCGAGCGGATGAACAAGGAGAAGGGCACGCGGTTCGGCTTCGTGACGCTCGAGGACCTCACCGGCACCGTCGAGGTGATCTGCTGGGCGTCACGCGCCTCCCAGAACGGGCGGCCGGCGCAGAAGGGCTGGGCCGACTGGGAGCACCTCCTCAAGTCGGACGAGCCGGTGCTCGTGCAGGGCGAGGTGAAGATCAACAACCGCGAGGAGGAGAACCCCAGGGCCGAGCTCACTGCGATCGAGGTCCTGCCGCTCGCCGCGGTCCGCAGCCAGAAGACGTCCGAGGTGGCGATGCGGATCGACGCCGAGAAGCTCTCGCGCGAGCGCGCCGGCGATCTCAAGGCGCTCCTCGGCCGCCACCCGGGCGCGTGCGCGGTCACCGTCCGCGCGGTCATCCCGGAGCAGTCGGAGACGAAGCTGGCCGTGCCGCTGAAGGTGCAGCCCACCGACGACCTCATCGACGCCGCGCGGAGGCTGGGGTTCGAGGTGGAGCTGCGGTGAGAGCCGTGGATTCCGCCGAACCGCCGATCGCGGTCTACACCGAGCGCCTCGTCCAGGTGCGCCGCCGGATCGCGCTCCACCGCGACCGCGTCGAGGTGGACGCCTCGTGGCTGTTCGGGTCGCGGCGCCACACCACCGTGAAGCTCGGAGCACTCACGCCGCGCACGAAGGAGATCTTCGTGCGCAACCGCTGGCTCAAGCGCGCCATCCTGCTCGGATCGCTGGCGGTCGCCGCGGCGGTGGTCCTCGGCCGTCCCGGCTACGGGCCGTGGGGGCAGCGGGCGAGCCTGGCGTGCTGGCTGGTGGCCGGGCTGTGCGGCGCGGTCGCGGCGCTCAGCTTCCGGAAGGTCCGCTTCGTCCGGCTCCTCCGGCCCGACGGGAGCCCGGGGCTCGACATCGCCCAGGCCGGCCCCGACGCCGCGCGCTTCGAGGAGTTCGTCGAGGCGGTGAAGCGGCAGGTGCGGGGCGCGTGAGGCGCGCCGTTCACCGCCCAGCGTAGACCGCCCGCAACCCTTCCCCATACGGCGCTCGCACCACCCCGCGCTCGGTGACGATCGCGGTGACGAGCGCCGCGTCGGTCACGTCGAAGGCGGGGTTGAGCACCTTCACGCCCTCCGGCGCCATCCGCCGCGCGTACCACTTCTCCGTCACCTCCGCCGCCGGGCGCTCCTCGATCTGGATGTCCGCGCCCGTCGGGCAGGCGAGGTCCACGGTGGAGAGCGGCGCGACCACGTAGAACGGGATCCGGTGGTGGTTCGCGAGGATCGCCACCCCCGAGGTTCCGATCTTGTTGGCCACATCGCCGTTCGCGGCCACCCGATCGCACCCCACCAGCACCGCCTGCACCTTCCCCTGGCGCATCACGTACGACGCCATGTTGTCGCAGAGGAGCGTCACGTCCACGCCGGCGGCCATGAGCTCCCACGCCGTGAGCCGCGCCCCTTGCAGCAGCGGACGCGTCTCGTCGGCGTAGACCTTGAAGCCGTAGCCGCGCTCGGCGCCCAGGTAGACGGGCGCGAGCGCCGTCCCGAACCGCGCGGTCGCGAGCGCGCCGGCGTTGCAGTGGGTGAGGAGTCCCATGCCCGGCGCGAGGAGCGAGAGCCCGTGCTCGCCGAGGCTCCGGCAGACCGCCTCGTCCTCGTCGCGGATCGCCTCCGCCTCCGCGCGGAGCGCGTCCTTGACCGCCGCCGGGGGCCGGCCCTCCTCGGCGACGAGCCGCCGCTCCATCCGGTCGAGCGCCCAGAACAGGTTCACCGCGGTCGGCCGCGCGGTCGCGAGGTAGCGCTTCGCGGCGCGGACCTCGTCCGCGAGCCCCGCCCACGTCCCAGCCCGCGAGTCTCGCACCGCGAGCCAGAGCCCGGCCGCCGCCGCGACGCCGATCGCCGGAGCCCCGCGCACCCGCAGCTCGCGGATCGCCTCCCAGACCTCCTCCTTCGTCCCGAGCTCGAGCGTGCGGACCGTCCCGGGGAGGAGCGTCTGGTCGAGGATCTTCAGGACTCCGCGGTCGACGTCGAGCCGGAGGGTCTCGAAGCCGCGCCAGGTGACGCGCGGCCGCTCGCCGGCACCCGCGGCGGTGACGTGCGCGCGGAGGATCGCGGCCACCTCGTCGGCCCGCTCCTGCCCGAACGCGTGCGTGCCGCCGCGGACGACCACCGACCGCGCCCCCGGGATCCGCGCGGCGAGAAAGGCGGGGACCGGCGGCGGGCAGAGCGGATCGACGTCGGACGCGAGGATCAGCGTGGGCGCCCGGATCTCGCCGAGCCGCGGGCCGAAGTCGGTGTGATCACGCTCGAACCAGTCGGGGAAGTCGGGGTGCTCGGCGCGGAACGCCGCGCGCCAGTCCGCGCCGCCGAGGGCGGCGACGTCGATGCCGCCCGAGGTGGCCACGAGGGCGAGGCTCGCGACGCGCTCCGGCACCTCGAGGGCGAGCCGGACCGCGAGCACGCCGCCCATCGACTGCGCGGCGAGGTGGAAGCGGCCGGCGGGCAGGCGGGAGAGCACCCAGCGGTACAGCTCGTCGAGCGACCGGACCTCCGGGCTCGCCGGCTCCTCGCCGAAGCCGGGGTAGGCGAACCTCACGATCGGCCCGAGCC
>JAEZXM010000508.1 GCA_023419875.1 Pseudomonadota bacterium
ACCATATCCATGCGGTCTTCGAGCGGAGGTCCAGCTTTGCTGGACCGGAGCGAGGAGGGGGGCCTGGGGGGGCGGCCTCCGGCCCCCCCAGCAAGATCACCGATCACGGCGCCCGCGACGCGGGCCCGCCGGTCACGATCGGCAGGCTCCGCCTGCGGCGCTCGTCGGCGCGCTCGTTCCAGGTCGCCTCCGCGGGCGCGTGGCCCTCGAACGCCCAGGCGCGGTCCGTGTCCGGAGGCCGGAGCCGGAGCCCCTGCGCCTCGACCATGTTCACGGTGAGCTCCGGCGAGCGGCCGGCGCTCGTCAGGTAGTTGCCGACCATGGTGCCGTTCGCGCCCGCGCGGAAGATGAGGTGCTGCTTCTCGCCGAGGTTGAGCTCGCGGCCGCCCATGACGAAGAGGTGGGCCGCGGGCATCATCAGCCGGAAGACGGCGACCGCGGCCAGGCACTCCTCGGCTGTGATCGCCTTCACCCCCGCCATCGGGGTCCCGGGGCGGGGGTTGAGGAAGTTCACCGGTACGCAGTGGACGCCCAGCTCGCGGATGGTCTCGGCGAGCTCCACCCGCTGCTCCGGCGTCTCGCCCATGCCGAGGATGCCGCCGGAGCAGAGCTGGAGACCGAGACGCTTCGCGGCGCGGATGGTCTCGAGCTGCTCGTCGTAGGTGTGGGTGGTGCAGACGTTGTGGAAGAAGGAGCGGGCCGACTCGAGGTTGTGGTGGTAGTGCATGAGCCCGGCCGACTTGAGCCGGGCGAGCTCGGGCTCGCGCATGAGGCCGAGGGACGCGCAGGGCTCAACCGCCGTCTCCGCGCGGATCTTCCGGACCCCTTCCTCGACCCTCCGCAGCTCGCTCTCCCGCGACATCCGCGTCCCGCTCGCCACGATCGAGAACTCGCGGGCTCCCGCCTGCTCGGCCTTGCGCGCCTGGGCCGCCATCTCCTCGGGCGCGATGAGCGGGTAGACGGGAGAGTCGGCCTCCTTGAACCGAGCCGACTGCGAGCAGAACGAGCAGTCCTCGGCGCAGGCGCCGCTCTTCGCGTTGGTGATCGCGCAGAGCGAGACCGCGTCGCCGTGCACCGCGCGCCGGACGGCGTCGGCGCGGTCGAGCAAGGCCTCGAGCTCGGCCCCGCTCGTGTGGTGGATGAGCCTCCGGGCCTCCTCGGCCGAGATGGGCTCGATGCCCGGGGGGAGGGGACGCGACGGGGTCTCGTGCATGGCCGGGCAACCTACCATCCGGTCCGGTTTCGTCAACCGCTGAGCCGGAGTCTGGTTTACAATGCCGCCTCGAGTCCCAAGTGCCCGCAGAAACTCCCCATTCAGGCCTCCTCGACGCGCTCTTCGTCGCCGGAACCCAGACCGACGTGGGCAAGACCTTCGTCTCGGCCGCGCTCCTCCTCTCGCTCGGGCGGATCGGGATCGCGGCCAGTTACTACAAGCCGGTCCTGACCGGGGGCGCGCCCGGCGATGGCGCGAGCGACCCCGACCTGGTCGCCGCCGCGCTGGATCTTCCGGACGACCCGCGCCGCCTGGCCTCGCTCTGGTTCGCCGAGCCGGCGTCGCCGCACTTCGCCGCCCGGCTCGAAGGCCGCACGATCGATCCCGCGGCGCTCGTCGCCGAGGCGCGGAGGCGCGCCGCCCGCGGCCCGCTCGTCATCGAGGGCTGCGGCGGGCTCGCCGTGCCGCTCACCGAGGACGGCTACCTCGTCTCCGACCTCGCCGCCGGCATCGGCGCGCCCGTGATCCTCGTGGCGCGCACGCGGCTCGGGGCCATCCACGAGACGCTGGTGACGATCGAGCATGCGCGGGCGAAGCGGCTTCCCATCGCGGGTCTCGTCTGGAACGGCTTCGAGGGGACGGCGCGCGAGGAGGACACGATGGCCACCGTCGAGCGGCTCTCGGGCCTCCGTCGGCTCGCCGCAATGCCACGGCTCGACGGGCCGGGTCGGGGAGCGCTGGAGCGGGCCGCCGCGAGCCTCGACGCCGGTGCGCTCTGGCGCTCGGCGCGGGAGCGGGCCGCGTGAACGAGGTCATCCGGGCGTCGTTCGAGGCGGGGCTCGCGGACCTCTCGGCGAAGGGGCTCCGGCGCTCGATCCGCGCCTTCTCGACCCCGCAGGCGCCGCGCGCGGTGGTGGACGGACGGGAGCTGCTGGTCCTGGCGAGCAACTCCTACCTCGGGCTCTCGGGCGACCCCCGGATCCTCGAGGCCGGCCGCGCGGCGCTCGCACGCTTCGGCGTGGGCGCGGGCGGATCCCGGCTCACCACCGGAGGCTACGAGGTCCACGCGGCGCTCGAGGCCGAGGTCGCGGCGCTGAAGGGGAAGGGCGCGGCGCTCCTCCACGGCAGCGGCTACCTCGCGAACCTCGGGGTGATCACCGCCCTCGCCGACTCCCGCTGGGCGGTGTTCACCGACAAGCTCAACCACGCGTCGATCATCGACGGCTGCCGCCTCTCGGGCGCGGAGCTCGTGCCCTACCGCCACGCGGACCCCGAGGACCTCGATCGCAAGGCGGCGCGGTTCGCCGGGCGGCCGGGGCTCCTCGTCACCGACGGTGTCTTCAGCATGGACGGCGACGTGGCGCCGCTCGCCGCGCTCGCCGAGGTCGCCCGCCGGCGCGGGCTCCTCTCGGTGCTCGACGACGCGCACGGCTCCGGCGTGCTCGGGCCGGAGGGGGCGGGATCGGCGGCCGCCGCCGGGGCGGGCCTCGATACGGTGGCCGGCTGGGACGTGATCGTCTGCACCTTCGGGAAGGCCTACGCGTGCCAGGGGGCCGCGGCCTGCGCGGAGCCGCTCCTGGTCGAGTGGCTCCGGAACCGCTCCCGGCCGTTCGTCTACTCGACGGCGCTCCCGCCGCACGACGCGGCCATGGCGCTCGAGGCGATCCGGATCTCGCGGCCGGACGAGGCGCGGCGGGCGAAGCTCCGGGCGGACGCGGACCGGCTCCGCGCGCGGCTCCGGCAGGGCGGGCTCCAGGTTCCCGAGGGCGAGACGCCCATCGTGCCGGTGATCGTCGGCGAGGCCGACACCGCCGTCCGGGTGAGCGCGCGGCTCCTTGCCGAGGGGATCTACGTCCCGGCGATCCGTCCACCGACCGTGAAGCAGGGGACGAGCCGCCTGCGGCTCTCGCTCATGGCCACGCACGAGGAGCGCGACCTCGTCCGGGCGGCGGAGGCGGTGATTCGCGCCGTCCGGGAGGAACAGCGGTGAGGACCCGGAGCGTGCTGGTCCTGCCCGGCTGGTGCACCGG
>JAEZXM010000062.1 GCA_023419875.1 Pseudomonadota bacterium
CGACAAGATCGCGCGCAAGGGGGACTCGCCGTCGCCCACCCGCGACGTCGGCGGCGAGGGCGTGCAGCAGGCGCTCCTCAAGATCATCGAGGGCACGCGCGCCAACGTGACGCCGCGCGGCGGCAAGAAGTACAACCAGCAGGAGTACATCCAGGTCGACACGTCGAACATCCTCTTCGTCGTGGGCGGCGCCTTCTGCGGCCTCGAGCAGGTCATCCGTCGGCGCGCCGGCGTGCGCGGCCTGGGGTTCGGCGCGAAGATCGAGCGCAAGGAGGAGACCCTGGGCGAGCTGCTCGCGCGCGTGGAGCCCTCCGACCTCGTGAAGTTCGGGATGATCCCCGAGTTCGTCGGCCGGCTCCCGATCATCGCGACGCTGTCCGACCTCGGCGAGGACGACCTCGTCACCATCCTCACCCAGCCGAAGAACGCGCTCACCAAGCAGTACGTGAAGCTCTTCGATCTGGAGAAGGTGAAGCTCTCGTTCACCAAGGAGGCGCTGCGCGCCACCGCGCGCGAGGCGATGCGCCGGAAGTCCGGCGCCCGCGGCCTCCGCGCCATCCTCGAGCAGGCGATGCTCGACATCATGTACGACGTGCCCTACCGGGAAGGCGTGAAGGAGTGCAAGATCACCGAGGGTGTGATCCTGAACAAGGAGCCCCCGATGCTCTCCTTCGAGAAGGAGAAGAAGCTCGCCTAGCTCCCGTGGGCCGGTGGACAGGCTCAGGGTGAGCGGGCCGAAGTGCCCCTTCGACAGGCTCAGGGTGAGCGGGCCCCTTCGACAGGCTCAGGGTGAGCGGGCCAGGGGAGTGCTCGCTCGTACACCCGGTAGGTCGGTGAATCACCGGCACGCTGTGGATTTCGGTAAGGCCGTCTCGCCACCGAACCTCGCGAGATCACGGCGGGACCGGTGGGCACGGCTTATGCTCTGGAGCCCTTCGCGCGGAACGTGCCCCGGGCTGGGTCCCCGAAAGACCTCCTCCCCGCCGAGGCCGGTTCCGCAAGGAGAAGCCCATGCTGCGCCGAATCGCTCTCATCATCGCCCTCGCCGCCGTCGCCGCCCCGGCCACGGGCCAGGCCAACGAGTGGGAAGAGGACTACACGGACGATTGGGCAGGAGAACCGTCGAGCCCGGATCCGGCGGACGTGGACGTGGACGTCTCCGTCACCTTCGACACGTTCCACGGCGCCCTGTCACCCTATGGCCAGTGGGTCGTGGTCGGGAGCTACGGCAGGGTGTGGCGCCCGCACGTCGCGGCGGGATGGCGGCCCTACTACAACGGCCGCTGGGAGTGGACGAACGAGGGCTGGCTCTGGGTCTCCGACGAGCCCTGGGGCTGGGCGGCGTATCACTACGGTCGCTGGGCGCTGGACTCGCACCACGGGTGGATCTGGGTGCCGGGATACCAGTGGGCGCCGGCCTGGGTCTCGTGGCGGTACTCCGGCGACGTGGTCGGCTGGGCGCCCCTCGCGCCGGGCGTCTCCGTCTACGTCTCGGTGACCTCGTTCCACGACCACTGGTGGACCTTCGTGCCGTGCCACAGCTTCGTGGGCCACCCGGTCCACCACGTCGCCTACAGGCCGTCGTTCACCCGCCGCTACTGGCACGCGACGGCGCCCGCGCCCGCGTACCGCGGCCGGCCGGCGCGAGGACACGCGGTCTCGCCCGCGTGGGGTGGTCCCCCGCACCGGACCGTCGAGCACCGGATCGGTCGCCCCCTGCACCCGGTTCGTGTGGTGCCGGCGCCCTCGCCGGGCAGGGCTCGGGTCGGGAGGGGCGAAGTCGCGATGTACCGGCCAGGGCTCCGCGGCTGGAATGGAGCGAGGCACCAGGCACCCCGCGCCGGTGCGCGCGACGGCGTTCGGTCCTCTCCTCGCTTCGGTGACGACGCCCGGACTCCGCCGAGCTTCCGCCGCGACGACGCTCGGACACCGGGCTTCCGGCGCGACGACGCCCGGCCCGGCTCCGGGAGCCGCGACGGCCAGTCCCGGCCTCGTTTCGGCGACGGCGGCGGGCGGGACCGCGACTTCATCGGCGACGTCCGGGCGCACAACCAGGGGCGGCAGTGGAACCAGGCGGATCGCAGCTCCCGCAGCGAGTTCCGCCGGGGCGGGGATGGTGGCGCGCCCCGGGCCGCGGCGCCGCGCGTCGAGCGCGGCGATCGGGGCGGTGGCGACAGGAGCCGTGGCGACAGGGGTGGCGGGGATCGGCGCGGGCGCCGGTAGCCTCGCTTCGAGAGATGGGCCGGGGCCTCGCGCGGCCTCGGCGTCTTCACGAGGACGAGACGCGGACCGTCGTCTTCATCTGACGGCCGCTGTCGAGATCACGGGCGCTCATCGTGAGGATGCCCTCGACGTTCACCTCGAACAGGATCTCGAGGCGCACCTCGCCCGCGCGGCTGGCCCGCACGCCGCTGAAGGTGAATTCGCCCAGGAGCTCGTTCTGCGCGGTCTCGGCGTGCTCACCCTGGAAGATCCGGACGACGAGCTCCGTCTGGCCGTCCGCGGAGTTGGTCGCCGCGACCGTCTTGGCGTTGGGGATGGCCGCATTCTTCGGAAAGACCTGGTGCATGATCCCGCCGGCCTGCTCGATCCCGATGGCCATGGGGATGACGTCGAGGAGCTGGATCTTGAGGTCGGAGTCGTCCTGGAGGGACCAGGCGTAGAGCGCGGCCCCGATCGCCACCGCCTCGTCGGGGTGGACGCCCTTGGACGGAGCCTTGCCGAAATACTTGGTGAGCCGTTCCTGGATGATGGGCATGCGGGTCTGGCCGCCCACCAGCATCACCTCGTCGATGTCCTGGGCGGTCAC
Organism: Pseudomonadota bacterium; assembly: GCA_023419875.1. Lineage (GTDB taxonomy): Bacteria > Myxococcota > Myxococcia > Myxococcales > Anaeromyxobacteraceae > Anaeromyxobacter. The sequence goes on from JAEZXM010000062.1 coordinate 2,810, forward strand.
TCCGGCGTCCACCATCACCCCGCCCATGATCTTGATCGAGCGATCGACCAGGTTCTGGGTCAGCGTCTCGAGGAGCTTCCGGTCGAACCGGACGTCCATGTTGAGCGGCTGGCCCTTGGGCGTCATCGTGATGAACGGGATCGAGAAGGGGGCCTCGGTCCGCGCGGAGAGGTCGATCTTCGTCCGCTCTGCGAGATCCTTGATCCGCTGCATCGCCACCGGATCGCTGGAGAGGTCGATCCCGTGCTTCTTGCGGAAGTCCTCGAGGACGTGGGAGATCATCGCGTTGTCGAAGTCGAGGCCGCCGAGGAAGATGTCGCCGCCGGTGGCCCTCACCTCGAAGACGCGGTCGCGGATGTCGATGATCGACACGTCGAACGTGCCGCCCCCGAGATCGTAGACGAGCACCCGCTCCTGGAGCTTCTTCCCGATGCCGTAGGCGAGGGCGGCGGCGGTGGGCTCGTTGATGATCCGCACCACCTCGAGCTCGACCAGCGACCCGGCCTCCTTGACCGCCTGGCGTTGCCGATCCGTGAAGTAGGCGGGCACGGTCACCACCGCGCGCGCCACCTTGAATCCGAGGTGATCGCTGGCGACGTCCCGGATCTTGGCCAGGATCTTGGCGCTCACCTCGGGCACGTGGAAGGAGCGACCGTGACAGTCGAGCTCGACGTCGTTCAGCGTGCCGGGGTGCACCTGGTACTGGACCGACCGCTGCATGGTCTCGACCACGTCGTCCTTGGGCGCGCGGCCGATGAGGCGCTTCGTGGCGTACAGCGTGTTCTTCGGGTTGAGCTGCCACTGGCGCTTGGCCTCGTGGCCGATGAGCTCGTTCCCCTTGTCGTCGATCGCGAAGATCGAGGGAATGGTGTAGTCGCCCCCCTTGTACGGGATGAGGCGCACCTGGCCGTTCTGCGTGGCCACCGCGCCGCACGAGTTCGTCGTGCCGAGGTCGATCCCGATGATGGTGTGGGGGGAGAGCTTCTCCATGCCGCCGCGAGGGTACTACGGGTCCCGCCCCAGGGGGAGAAGCCGGCCGGACGTCTAGCTGGGGGGCGGGACAGGGCCCGCTCCCCAGGCCCCCGAGAGCTCGTTCCGGCCCAGGCTCCTCCGCCTGGGCCTGCGCTCGCGAGCCCGCGTTCCCCGTGGAGCCGGCCGCTCGGTCGCCCGTTGGTGCGGCAGGCGCTCCATGCGAGGGTTAGGTCCGGACGAGTGAGGTGACTGCCATGGACGCAGGGCGGCTCCTGTCGAACCTGGGCACCGGGGTGAAGGGCGCCTTCGCGGAGAACCGGTCGCTCCTCTCGTTCGAGGAGTACCTGAGCGCGGTTCTCGAGGCGCCCCGACGCCATGCGCGAGGCGCGGCGCAGTACCTCCGCGACGTGATGGACCACTTCGGCGCAGAGGACCGCGAGACCCCGATCGGGCGGGTGCGCCGGTGGAAGCTGTTCGACCTGGAATTCGATCCGGACGGGCGGGCGCAGCGCGTGGCGGGGCAGGAGGAGGTCCAGGCGGCCGTCTACCGCGCGCTGGGATCCTTCGTCCGTTCCGGCCGCGTGAACAAGCTCATCCTGCTTCACGGACCGAACGGATCGGCCAAGTCGTCGATCGTCTCCGCGCTGGTGCGCGCGATGGAGGCCTACTCGCGCAAGCCGGAGGGCGCCCTCTACCGGTTCCACTGGGTGTTCCCGAGCGAGAAGCGCCTTCGCGGGGCCGGGATGGGGTTCGGTACGCGCGAGGAGGGAGGGGAACCGGCCTCGTTCGCGCACGTGGACGGGGAGACGCTGGATGCGCGGCTCTCCTGTCCAATGAAGGATCACCCGTTGCTCCTCCTGCCGCGCGAGGAGCGGAGGCGGCTCCTCGAGGAACGCTGCCGCCCCGAGGCGCGGGAGGGGGCGGGCGAGGCCGACTTCGTCATCCCCGCGGTCCTGCTCCAGGGTGATCTCTGCCACTACTGCCGTTCGGTCCACGACGCGCTCCTGGGCGCGTACCGGGGCGATTGGCTCAAGGTGCTGCGGCACGTGCAGGTGGAGCGGTTCTACGTCTCCTCGCGCTACCAGCAGGCGGCGGCGACCGTGGAGCCGCAGCTCTCGGTGGACGCGGGGTTCCGGCAGGTCACCGCCGACCGGAGCCTTGGGGCGCTGCCGCCGGCGCTGCAGACGCTGACGCTGCTCGAGCCGCACGGTCCGCTCGTCTCGGCGAACCGTGGGATCATCGAGTACTCGGATCTGCTCAAGCGTCCGCTCGAGGCCTTCAAGTACCTGCTCGGCACGAGCGAGACGGGGAGGCTGCCCCTCGAGCACTTCCTCCTGCAGCTCGACCTCGTGCTCGTGGCGAGCGCGAACGAGAAGCAGCTCGCCATCTTCAAGGAGAGCCCGGAGTTCGCCTCGTTCCGCGGGCGCCTCGAGCTCGTTCGGGTGCCGTACCTCCGCCGGGCCTCTGTGGAGCGGGAGATCTACGACCAGCAGATCACCGACGCCGCGGCGGGGAAGCACGTCGCGCCGCACGCGACCGAGCTCGCGGCCACGTGGGCGGTGCTCACGCGGCTCAAGCGTCCCGTCCCGGACCGTTACCAGGGGGAGCTCCGCGAGCTGGCGGAGGACCTCGCCCCGCTCGACAAGCTGGCGCTCTACGACCGCGGCGCGGCGCCGGACCGGCTGGCGCTCTCCGCGGCCAAGGTGCTCAGAAAGCACGCGCCCGACCTCTACCAGGAGTCCGATGTCTACCCCAACTACGAGGGCCGGATGGGGGCGTCGGCCCGCGAGGTGAAGACCGTGCTCCTGCACGCCGCCCAGGCTCGGGGCGCGGCCTGCCTCACGCCGCGGGCCGTCCTCGACGAGCTCGCCGCGCTCTGCCGCGACAAGACCGTGCACGAGTTCCTGCAGCAGGAGGTGGTGGACGGTTACCACGATCACGAGGAGTTCGTGCGCGTGGTCGAGGCGGAGTACCTGGACCGGCTGGACGAGGAGATCCGGGACTCGATGGGGCTCGTCTCCGAGGCGCAGTACCGGGAGCTCTTCCAGCGGTACGTGATGCTGGTCTCGCACTGGGGGAAGGGCGAGAAGGTCCGCAATCGCGTCACGGGCGACTTCGCTCCGCCGGACGAGCCGCGCATGGCCGAGATGGAGAAGATCGTCATGCCGTCCGGCGAGGACCGGGGAGGGTTCCGGCGCGGGCTCATCTCCGCAGTCGGCGCGTTCCGGCTGGACCACCCCGACGCGGCCGAGATCGACTATGGCGCCATCTTCCCGGACCTGTTCCGCCGGCTGCGCGACCACACGTACGAGGAGCGCAAGCGCCAGCTCCACCGGTCCAAGGAGAACCTGCTGCGGTATCTCTCGGACGAGCGCGCCGGGCTCGACGAGAAGGCGCGCAAGCAGGTCGAGGCCACGCTCGGAAACCTCCGCGCCCGCTACGGCTACTGCGAGAGCTGCGCGCAGGACGCGATCCTGTTCCTCATGCGGCGGCGGTACGAAGGCGCGTTGTAGGCCCGATCAACGGGCCACGCCGGCGGACGCACGCCGCACCTGGATCCAGTAGGCGACGTTCCGGCCGTTCCGGCCGGCGCGCACCTCGTCGCCGGCACGCAGGGCGGCCACCGTGGCGAGGCCCTCCGGCAGGTACACGAGCGTGTTCCGGTCCAGGCCGAGCGTCGCCGTCCCGTCGTCCACGTCGATCACCAGCGCATGGGTCTCGAGGTCGACCGAGCGGATGGTTCCGCTCACCACCACGAGGGGGGTCGTCTCGCTCTCCGCCTCGTCGGCCGCCCTCGCCAGGGCGGGGAGGGCGAGGAGCAGGGAGAGGAGCAGGGCGGCCAGAGCAACTCGGAGGACGCGCACGTCCCCCATGATGACGGGGCCGGCCGGCTGGCGCGTCGGTCGATTGGGGTAGCATGTCCTCCATGAGCGATCGCGTGAGCTGGGACGAGTACTTCATGAACATCGCGCGGGTGGTGGCGACGCGCGCCACCTGCGACCGCAAGCACGTGGGTGCGGTTCTGGTCCGAGAAAAGACGATCCTGTCGACCGGCTACAACGGTTCCATCCGCGGCCTGCCTCACTGCAGCGAGGTCGGGCACATGATGGAGGACGGCCACTGCGTCGCCACCGTGCACGCCGAGGCGAACGCCATCATCCAGGCGGCCAAGAACGGGGTGGCCATCGACGGCGCGACCATCTACACGACCGCCTCCCCATGCTGGCCCTGCTTCAAGCTGGTGGCGAACTCCGGCTGCCGCCGGATCGTCTTCGGCGAGTTCTATCGGGATGCGCGGATCTTCGAGTACGCGCAGCGGCTCGGGATCGAGCTCGTCGAGCTTCACGTGCCGGCCCGGCCTGACGTGCAGCCGGGCGACACGGGGGCGCCGCAGAAGATCGCGTGAAGCGGGAACCTCACGGGCCAGCCACGGCGCCGGGCGCCTCCAGCTCCTCCGGCCCGAGCACCCGCAGGAGGTCCTCCCCCAGGAGCGTCGCGACCGCCGCGCGGCGCGAGAGAAACAGGGCCTCGCGCCGCCGGAGCTGCACGTACCGCTCGACCTGTTCCTGCGGCAGCGGGTCCGGCAGGGCCTGGATCTCGGCCCGGACCTGCGCAAGTGCGCGGTCCACGGCCACGACCCGGATGGCCGGGCGGCGCGCGGGCTCCTTCTTCCGGTCGATCTGGGGGGTGTCGTTCTCCGTCCACAGGGGCAGGAAGTCGGCGCCCACGACCTCGACCCGCACCACGCCGCGGCCGTAGTCCTGCCGGGCCAGCGTGACTCGCAGGAGCGCGCCGTCGCGCGTCGCCGCGACCGCGTCGGGTGTGACGCCCGGAACGAAGTGCCTTGACTGGTTGGAGACGAAATTGCCGAGCGAGTAGGCGATCACCGAGAGCCGCCCGTCGCTCCGGCGGTAGAGCTCCACGGGCTGGAGGACGTGGGGGTGGTGGCCCAGCACGACGAGCGCGCCGGCGTCGGCGAGCCGGTGCGCGAGCTCGACCTCCTTCGGTCGGGGCTGCTGCTCGTACTCGATCCCCCAGTGCACCGAGACCACGACGGCGTCGGCGGCCATCGCCGCCGCCCTGACGTCCTCGACCACGGCCTCGGCGCGGATCTCCGCGGCCTGGAGGCAGGGCAGGGCGCCCTTCCTGGCCGGGGGGCACTCGTTCCCGGGCTGATTCACACCGTAGGTGTAGCCGAGGAACGCGAGCCGGAGCCCTTCGCGCTCGACGAACACCGGCCCGGCCGCGCGCGGCGCCTGCCCTGCGCCGACGTAGGTCATCCCCGCGCGCTCGAGCGACCGGAGCGTCTCCTCGAAGCCCGGACGCCCCTGGTCGAAGGCGTGGTTGTTGGCCACGGAGACGAGGTCCACACCGGCCCGCTGGAGCGCCGCGACCACCTGCGGCGGTGCGTCGAAGACGAAGGCCCGGGAGCCCCTGGAGGTGGTGGGCGCGATGGGCGTCTCGAGGTTCGCGAAGGTGAGATCGGGCTGCGCGAGGAGGTCGGCGATGGGCGCGAACAGCCATGAGTAGCCCGCGTCGGGCGCGCCGGCCCCGTGGACCGCCGCGCTCTGCTTCACGGCACCGTGCATGAGCACGTCTCCGACTGCGCCGAGGGTGACCCGGGCGGTGCTGCGGATCGGTTCCGGAGGGACCGGAGCGGGGACGACCCTTCCCCCCTCGAGCGGCGCCGGGCCCGGCGCGGCGGGAACCGGGGTAGCGTCTGGGCGCGCAGCGGTGGCGCATCCCGTGAAGATCCCCAGGGTTACGATGACGAGGGAGAGTGGGCGGATCGCGGGCGCTTTCACGGCTTCCTCCACGTAATCACGCTATCCTCGCCGCAGCCTTGAAAAACGGCCAGCCCGGCAGCATTTCAGGCCCGACCGAGAGAGGCGCCATGTTCCGCTACGCGACAGGAGCTGCCTTCGTCGATGGGGCAGGTGCGGTGCTCGCCGCCGACGCCGGCTTCCGCTCCGCCCTCGGGCTCCCGGACGAGGACATCACCGCCGGCCTCCGAGCGCTGGCGGAGAAGGACCCCGCGCTCCGCGGGTCGATCCGGGGCGACGGGCCCCAGGTGGTCCGCGTCGGCGGCCGCGATGGTGTCGTGATCCTGGAGCGCTACCCGGCGGAGTCTGGCGTGCTGCTGGTGGCGCGGAGCGCGCGCATCCAGGAACGGATGGAGCACGGTCTCCGCTCCGCCGCTCTCTCGCGCCTCGTGGCCGGGATGGCGCACGACATCAAGAACCCACTCAACGCCATGGCGCTGCAGCTCGCGCTCCTCTCCGAGAAGCTCGGGCCCGGAGACACCAGCGGGCCGCACCTCGCCGCGCTGCGCGAGCAGATCGCGCGGGTGAACGAGGTGGTGCGCCGGTTCATGGACGTGACCGACCCGGCCGCGCTCCTGGGTTACACCGAGCTCGGGGCGCTGGTGGCGGACGCTGGGGCGCTCTTCGCCCACGAGGCTCGGCGACGTCGGATCCAGCTCGTGATCGAGCCGCCGCGGGGCGTGGTCAGGGTCGCGGGTGATCCGGTTCGGGTGGGGAGCCTGGTGCTCGTCCTGCTCGCCGGTGCGATGGCCGCGGCTCCGGACGGCGGCCGGGTGGAGGGGTCGGTGGACGTCGAGGACGGGCAGGCGGTCTTCCGGCTGGCACACGCGATGGGTGATGAGGCTGCCGAGACCGGATATGACAGGGAGGTGATGGAGGCGGCGGCGGAATCGCTGGGTGGCTCGCTCGCCGAGCGGCGCGAGGCGGGAGTGGTCCGGATGGTGCTCAGGATCCCGAGGAGCGAGCGGCCGTGAAATACCGGGTGCTCATCGTCGACGACGAGGCGGACAGCCGCGAGGCGCTCGCCGAGCTCACCCAGCACTGGGGCTACGACGTCCAGACGGCGAGCGACGGGACCGAGGCCCTGCGACGCGCGATCGAGTGGCACCCGGACGTCATCCTCACCGACCTGGTCATGCCCAACATGGACGGCCTGTGGCTGCTCCGCGCACTGCGGGCCGAGCTTCCCGAGTGCCCGGTGGTGCTGCTCACCGGCCGGGGGACGATCCAGACC
>JAEZXM010000114.1 GCA_023419875.1 Pseudomonadota bacterium
CGCGGGCGACGACCAGGCCAGCGAGACCGAGGAGCAGGAGGACGAGCTGGACGACGTGGCGGAGACCGCGGAGGCCGAGGGCGACGAGGCCGAGCCCGTCACGGCCGAGGGTGCGCCGGGCGAGCCGGGCGCCGAGGGTGCCGAGGCCGTCGAGGCCCCGCCCCGCATCCCGAAGGAGGAGGAGCGGAAGGTCGAGAAGGTGCTGGGGCACATCGACCAGATCCGGAAGCTCGAGCGCGACCTCGAGAAGGTGCGCGAGACCCTGGGCGCGAAGAAGCTCAGCGAGGTGAAGCGCAAGGAGCTCCGGAACGAGATCCGCGCGGTCGAGGCGGAGATGATGGAGAACCTCGAGGCCATCCAGCTCAACCGCAAGCAGATCGACCGGATCGTCGCCAAGCTCAAGGGGTTCATCAAGCGGGTCGAGGAGGCGGAGCGGGAGCTGCTCGACTGCGAGCGGCGCACCGGCGTGCCGGTGAAGGACCTGCGGCGGCTGCTGCGCGAGGCCCGCGAGGACGAGGGCGAGCGGAAGAAGCTCGCCAAGCGCCTGCACGTCTCGCTGGAGGAGGTCGAGGAGCTCGACCGGAACGTCCGCACCGCCGCCCGGAAGATCCTGCGGGTCCAGGAGGAGGCGGAGGTCCCGGTGGACGGCCTGCGCCGCACCTATCGGCAGATCAGCGAGGGCGAGCGGAACGCCGAGCGCGCGAAGACCGAGCTCGTCGAGGCCAACCTGCGCCTCGTGGTCTCCATCGCCAAGAAGTACACCAACCGCGGCCTCCAGTTCCTCGACCTCATCCAGGAGGGGAACATCGGGCTCATGAAGGCGGTGGACAAGTTCGAGTACAAGCGTGGCTACAAGTTCTCGACCTACGCGACCTGGTGGATCCGGCAGGCCATCACCCGCGCCATCGCCGACCAGGCCCGGACCATCCGCATCCCGGTCCACATGATCGAGACGATCAACAAGCTCATCCGGACGAGCCGCTACCTCGTCCAGGAGCTGGGCCGCGAGCCGACCCCCGAGGAGATCGCCGAGAAGATGGAGCTCCCGCTCGACAAGGTCCGCAAGGTCCTCAAGATCGCGAAGGAGCCCATCTCGCTCGAGACCCCGATCGGCGAGGAGGAGGACAGCCACCTGGGCGACTTCATCGAGGACAAGTCGCTCGTGTCCCCGTCCGACGCGGTCATCAACATGAACCTGGCCGAGCAGACGAGGAAGGTGCTCGCGACCCTCACCCCGCGCGAGGAGAAGGTCCTCCGGATGCGGTTCGGCATCGGGGAGAAGAGCGACCACACGCTCGAGGAGGTCGGCCAGGACTTCGAGGTGACGCGCGAGCGCATCCGCCAGATCGAGGCCAAGGCGCTGCGGAAGCTGCGCCATCCGTCGCGCTCGAAGCGGCTCAAGAGCTTCGTGGAGAACTAGGGACCCACCCGCACCGGAATGTGATAGAGGCAAAGCCTGCCAGGGGCCACCAGGGCCCATAGCTCAACGGTCAGAGCGCTCGGCTCATAACCGATGTGATCCAGGTTCGAATCCTGGTGGGCCCACAGCCGTACGAGGGAGAGACGCACTTGTCGTCGTTGCGAGAGAAGCTGAAGGCCCTCGAGGAGCTGCAGCAGATCGACCTCGAGAGCAATGAGGTCCGCGCAGAGCTGGAGGGGATCGCCCCGCGGCGCGCGGAGACCGAGGCGAAGGTCCTGGAAGCGCGCCGGGCGTACGACGAGGAGAAGGCGCGGCTGGACGCCAACGAGCGGGAGCGCCGTTCGCTCGAGACCGTCCTCGGCATGGAGCGCGACAAGGTCCGCAAGTGGGAGGGTCGGCTGGGCGAGATCCGGACGCCCCGCGAGTACGCCGCCCTCTCACGAGAGATCGACATCGCCCGGAAGACGAACGACACCCAGTCCGAACAGCTCAAGGCGCTGACCGCACAGGCGGTCGAGGTGCAGAAGGCCTTGGAGGAGCGCGCCGAATGGCTCGCCGAGCAGGAGGAAGCCGCCCAGGGCGGGCTCCAGCAGCTGCAGGAGCGTCGCGGCGCGGTCGAGGAGCGGCTGCGCCAGCTCGAGGCAAGGCGCGCGGCGGCGGCCGCGGCGGTGGAGCCGTCGCTGCTGAGCAAGTACGAGAACATCCGGAAGCGCCGCGCCGGCGTGGCGGTCGCGCCGGTCGTGGGGATGAGCTGCCGCGGGTGCAACCGAAACGTCCCGCCCCAGCTCGCGATCACGTTGCAGCGGGCCGACTCCATCGAGACGTGCCCCAACTGCCACCGGATCATCTACGCAGCGGAAGCGCTGAACCCGCCCGCCCCGTCGCCCGCGTGAAGACGGTCCTGGCAGACCTCCTCCGCTTCATCGCCGCCAACGAGGACCTGCCGCGCACCCGCGCCCGCTACGTCGGGTACGACCGGGACACGCTCGGGAAGCTCATCAACGCCGCCGCCGACCGCGTCGAGGAGCTGGAGAAGTCGAAGGAGGCGGCGCCCGCCGGCAACAAGGGCATCACCGTCCGCAAGCAGACGGACGTCGCCAAGGCCGCCGCCCGCTCCGCCGTCGAGATCGACGAGGCCATGGAGCTGTCCAAGGCCGAGCGCGAGCAGCGGCGAAGGGAGCGCGACGCGGCGGAGGCCGCCGAACGCGCCGCCCAGCAGGAGGCCGTCCGGGTCGAGGCCGAGAAGCGGACCCGCCTGTTCACCGACGGCGCCGCGCGCGGGAACCCCGGGCCGGCCGGCGCCGGCGCGGTGATCATCAGCCCCGACGGGCACATCCAGGCCCGCGTCGGCAAGTTCCTCGGCGACTCCACCAACAACGTCGCCGAGTACATGGGGCTCATTCTCGGGCTCCGGCGCGCCAAGGCGATGGGCATCAAGGAGCTCGAGGTCCTCTCCGACTCCGAGCTCCTCGTGAAGCAGCTCCAGGGCGAGTACGCGGTGAAGGCGGAGCACCTCCTGCCCCTGCACCAGGAAGCCCAGGCGCTCCTCAAGGCGTTCTCCTGGATCCAGGTCCGCCACATCCCGCGCGAGGAGAACGCGCAGGCCGACGCGATGTCGAACCGGGCGATCGACGAGCGGCTCTAGCTCGCGCCCGATCCCACGACCGCCGTCCGGGCGCCCGCTCTCCCTGCCCGCCGCCGGCGCCGTGCCGGACGGGCGGGTTGCCGCGGGGGATCGCCGTGCGTTTTTTGAAGTCGTGGTCTCGCTCGAGGCCACGACCTCATGGCCGCGATCCAGCTCAACGGCGTCAGCAAGCGCTACGGCAGCGTGGAGGTGATCCGTGACCTCCACCTCGAGATCGCCCAGGGCGAGTTCCTGGTCTTCCTCGGGCCGTCGGGCTGCGGGAAGACGACGCTCCTCCGGATGATCGCCGGCCTGGAGCAGGTCACCGGCGGCTCCATCCGGATCGGCTCCCGCGACGTGACCCACCTCGTTCCGGCCGCGCGCGACGTGGCGATGGTGTTCCAGCACTACGCGCTGTACCCGCACATGTCGGTCTACGACAACCTCGCCTTCGGGCTGCGGAACGTGGGGCTCGACCGGAGGGAGATCGACCGGCGGATCCAGGAGGCCTGCCGGATCCTGGAGATCGCCGAGTACCTGAAGCGCAAGCCGGGCCAGCTCTCGGGGGGGCAGCGGCAGCGGGTGGCGATCGGCCGGGCGCTGGTGAAGGAGCCGGCCGCCTTCCTGCTCGACGAGCCGCTCTCGAACCTCGACGCGGCCCTCCGCTCGCGCACGCGGGTGGAGCTCGCTCGCCTCCACCGGCGGCTCCGCTCCACGATGATCTTCGTCACCCACGACCAGGTGGAGGCGATGACGCTCGCCACCCGGATCGCGGTCATGAACGCCGGCCGGATCGAGCAGATGGCGACGCCGCTGGAGGTCTACCGGCGCCCGGCCACCCGCTTCGTGGCCGGGTTCATCGGCACGCCGGCGATGAACTTCCTCCCCGTCCGACGCGTTCCGGGGAAGGGCGGGCGGGCGGCGGTGACGCTGCCGGACGGGACCGGGATCCAGACCACCGTCCCCGAGTCGAGCCTCCCGGAGGGCCCGCTCACGCTGGGAGCCCGCGCCGAGGTGATCGCGGTGGACGGCCGGGGGCAGACGCAGGGCCGGGCCGAGGTGGTCGAGCGGCTCGGCGAGCGGACGCTGGTCCACGTGGGGATCGGCGACGGGACGCTGGTCGTGGGCGAGGCGCCGCGGGAGAGCGAGCTCGAGGTCGGGGAGAACGTCGGGCTCCGGTTCGAGGGCCCCGCCCTCCACCTCTTCGACGAGCAGGGCCGGGCCTATCACGCGGACGGAGGGCCGCCGATGTGAGGGCCGCCGCCCCCGCCCAGCCGCTGCCCGCCGCCGCGGCGCGACCGAAGGCCGCCGCGACGAACGCGGTCGGCACGCCGCACTGGGCCAACTCCCTCTTCGTCGCGCCCTTCGTCGTCGTCTACGTCGCCCTGCTGGTCGTGCCGCTCTTCTTCGGGTGGTGGCTCTCGCTGCGCCACATCGACCTCCTCGGCGACACGAGCCGCTTCGTGGGCACCAGGAACTTCATCGACCTGTTCAGCGACCGCATCTTCCGCGGCGCGGTCTGGAACACCTTCCGTTTCGTGCTCATGACCACGCCGGCCTTCGTGATCCTCGGCCTCGTGCTCGCGCTCGCGCTCAACCGGCCGGGAAAGACCGGCGCGTCGCTCCGGGCGATCTTCTTCGGCTCCTCCGTGCTCTCGGTCACGATCGTCACCCTGGTCTGGCGGCTCGTGCTCCTGCCCAATCGCGGCCTCCTCGCCACCGTCATGAGCGGGGTGGGCCTCGAGCCCTTCGCGCCGCTCGCCAGCGTCGACTGGGCCCTGCCCTCGATCGCGGTGGTCACGGTCTGGTGGGGCGTCGGCCTCCCCATGATGCTGTTCCTGGCTGCGCTGCAGCAGATCCCCGGCGAGCTCTACGAGGCCGCCGCCCTCGACAACTCGGGGCGCTGGCGGACGCTGTTCTCGATCACGCTGCCGTCGATCAAGCGGACCGTGCTGCTCGTGGCGATCTACGAGGTGGTCCTCCAGTTCCAGCTCTTCGGCCAGGCGACCCTCATGACCCAGGGCGGGCCCAACAACTCCTCACGCCCCATCGTCCAGTACATCTACGACACCGGCTTCCGCCAGTGGGCCCTGGGCCGCGCCGCGGCGGCGGCACAGATCCTCTTCCTCCTCATGCTCGTCGGCATCGGCCTCCAGGCCTGGATCGCGCGGCGGCGCGAGGCCCCGGCATGAGCGCGCCGGGCGCCGCGATCCAGGGCCGGCTCGGGGACCGGCTCATCCTCGCGGGGGTCATCCTGCTCGCGCTCCTCTGGCTCGCGCCGCTCCTCTGGGTGCTCGGCCTCTCCTTCAAGCCCAACCTGGCGCTCCAGGTGCGCACCGACGTGGGCTTCATGTTCGAGCCGCCCTTCACGGTGAAGAACTACGTCGACATCGTGGGCACCTCGGCCGTGTTCCGGTGGATCTGGAACAGCGTGGTGGTCTCGCTCGGGCAGACCTTCCTCGTGCTGGTGCTGGCGTCGCTCGCGGGCTACGGGTTCGCCCGCACCGAGTTCCCGGGAAAGCGCCTGCTCTTCGTGTTCGTGCTCGCGGGCCTGGCGGTGCCGGAGCAGGCGGTGGTGGTGCCGCTCCACCGGATGTTCGCGGACCTCGAGCTCCACAACACCTACGCCGGGCTCGTCCTCCCGCGGCTGGCCGCGCCCTTCGGCCTCTTCCTCATGACGCAGTACTTCAAGGCCGTCCCCAAGGAGCTGGAGGAGGCGGCGATGCTCGACAACGCCTCGCGGTTCAAGGTGTTCCTGCGCATCATCTTGCCGCTCTCGCTGCCCGCCCAGGCGACCCTCGGAATCTTCACCTTCCTCAGCGCCTGGAACGACTACCTCTGGCCGCTCATCTCGGCGACGCGCCCGAGCATGTACACGCTCACGCTCGGCCTCGCCGCCACCCAGACCAACTTCGCCCAGTCGGAGGGGCTCGGCTACCTCATGGCCCAGGCGATCTTCGCGGGGTTGCCCATCTTCATCCTCTACCTCTTCTTCCAGAAGTACATCGTGGCCGCGGTGGCTGGCGCCGCGGTCCGCTGAACAGCGCCCTCCGGGGGGAGGGCGATCGCGCGGGTGCTTCACCATGAGAGAAAGGGAGCTCGACATGTGGACCAGGACGATCCGGGCGGGCGCGCTGTTCGCGCTCGCGCTCGGCGCGGGCGTGGGCGACGCCCGGGCCGACACCACCATCACCTTCGCCCGGTTCTTCGGCGCCTGCGAGGCCGAGTACGGCAAGGTGAAGGACGCCGCCAAGGGCGAGGGGGAGTGCGGGATCATCACCGCGCTCGTGAACGAGTTCAACGCCACCAACAAGGAAGGGATCAAGGTCGAGACCCAGATCATCGAGTGGGGCCCGTACTACGACCAGATCGCGGCGCGCATGGTCTCGGGGGACGTGCCCGACGTGGCGGTCATGCACGAGTCGGTGCTGGGCGACTTCGTGACGCGGAACCTCGTCCAGCCGCTCGACGCGGACCTCAACCAGGTCGGGATCCAGCCGAGCCAGTTCACCGAGCAGGCGAGGAAGGGCGTGACCGTGAGCGGCAAGACGTACGCCCTCCCCTACGACACCCACGCCTGGCTCTGGCACGTGAACGCGAACCTCTTCAAGAAGGCGGGCCTCGCCTCCGGAACCGCCGCGCAGCTCCCCAAGAGCGCCGACGAGCTTCTCGCCCATGCCCGGAAGTTCAAGCAGGCGACGGGAAAGGCGTACTTCGCCTGGCCGACGGTCAACGAGAACGCCTCCCCGCTCCGCACGCTCGTCACCCTGGTCGCGCAGCAAAACGGTAAGCTCTTCCAGGGCGGGAAGATCGACCTCCACTCCAAGGAGGCCACCACCGCGCTGAAGCTCATGGAGACGCTCTACAAGGAAGGGCACATCAAGCGCGACCTCGATTACGGCGCCGCCAACCAGGCGTTCCTGAACGGCGACGTGGGGGTGGTGGTGGTGGGCACCTGGACGATCGGCGACTTCCTCAACGCGTCGAAGAAGGCCGACTCGCCGCTTCACGGCGGGTACGAAGTCCACCCCTTCGCCCAGCTCTACCAGACCGACGCCACCTGGGCGGATGGGCACGCCTGGGTGCTCCTGCGGGGCGCGGCCAAGGAGCCGGAGAAGCGCAAGGCGGCCCTGTCGCTCATGAAGTTCCTGTTCGAGCGCAACTACGAGTGGGCGCGCACCGGCCATCTCCCGGTGAACCAGAAGGTGCTCGCGAGCGCGCAGTTCCAGCAGCTGCCCTACCGCAAGAACCTCCTCGAGATCAGCAAGACCGGCGTCGGGATCCCGCTGACGATCCCGCGCCAGCGCGCGCTGCAGGACATCGTGGGGGAGGAGATCGCCAACATGTGGCTCACCGGCAAGCCGCTCGCCGCCGCGGCGAAGGACGCGGAGACCCGCACCAACGAGCTGCTCGCGAGGGCGGGGACCGACGCGGGCCTGGGTACCGGCGCAGGACCGTGAGGGGTCGCCGACCCCGGGGAGCGCACCGCCCATGATCTCGGCCCGCCTCGTCGCCGACCGCGACTTCGTCGTCTCGGACCTCGACCGGCGCCTGTTCGGCACCTTCGTCGAGCACATGGGCCGGTGCGTCTACACCGGGATCTTCGAGCCGGGCCACCCGACGGCCGATACGCGCGGGTTCCGGCGCGACGTCCTCGAGCTCCTGCGCGAGCTCGGGGCCACGGTGATCCGCTACCCGGGCGGCAACTTCCTCTCCGGTTACGACTGGGAGGACGGGGTGGGGCCGCCCGAGAAGCGGCCCACCCGCCTCGACCTCGCCTGGTACTCGACCGAGACCAACCGGTTCGGTACGGACGAGTTCATCGACTGGTGCCGGGTCGCGGGCGTCGAGCCGATGCTGGGGGTGAACCTCGGCACGCGGGGTGCGGACGCGGCCCGGCGGCTGGTCGAGTACACCAACCACCCGGGCGGCAGCGCGCTCTCCGACTTGCGGCGGGCGAACGGCCACGCCGAGCCGCACGGCGTCCGGCTCTGGTGCCTGGGGAACGAGATGGACGGGCCCTGGCAGATCTGCCGGAAGACGGCGGACGAGTACGGGCGGCTCGCGCAGGAGACCGCCAAGGTGATGCGGATGGTCGATCCTGGCCTCCAGCTCTCCGCCTGCGGCTCATCCCATCACGACATGCCGACCTTCGGCGCCTGGGAGGATCGGGTCCTGGACCTCTGCTGGGACGAGGTGGACCTGATCTCGCTCCACCAGTACTTCGAGAACCCGCGCCGCTCGACCGCCGAGTTCCTGGCCAACGTGGACATGATGGGCCGGTTCATCGACGAGGTCGTGGCCGTCGCCGACGCGGTCGCCGCGCGCAAGCGCTCCCGCAAGCGGATCATGCTCTCCTT
>JAEZXM010000171.1 GCA_023419875.1 Pseudomonadota bacterium
TGCCAGGATGCAGACCGCCGCACCCAGCTCGCGCAGCGCGAAGGCGCCCGCCCGCGCCGCCCCGCCGGCTCCGAGGAGGAGCGCCCGCGCGCCCTGCGCGAGCCCCGCCTCCGCGAGCAGCGAACGCGCCGCGGGCGCGTCGGTGTTGACCCCTTCCCAGCCGTCCGCGAGCCGGCGAAGCGTGTTGACCGCGCCGACCTGCGCGCTCACGCCGTCCACGGAGCGGCAGAGCCGGAGCACCGGCTGCTTGTGCGGCACCGTGACGTTGAGCCCCTGGAAACCGAGCGCGTGCGCCCCGCGGAGCGCCTCGTCCAGCCGATCGGGAGCGACCGGCAAGGCCACGTAGACCGCGTCCATCCCGAGCTTCGCGAACGTCGCGGCGTGCATCTGCGGCGAGCGCGAGTGCGACACCGGGTGGCCGACGACGCCGTACAGCGCGGTGGTGCCGGTGATGGCGGGACGCGGGGTCATCGGGCGCCGCGCTCCCGAGGCCCGCCGGCCGTCGAGGTCCGACCGGCGAGCGAGTCGAGGAGGTCGAAGAACGAGGGGAAGCTCGTCGCCACGCAGGCGACGTCGTCGAGCACGACCTCCTCGGTGAGCCCGGCGAAGAGCTGGGCCACGGCCATCGACATCGCGATCCGGTGGTCGAGCCGGGTGCGGACCGTGACGCCGCGGAGCCGTGTCGGGCCGGTGATCGCGCAGCCGTCGTCGAAGAGCTCGATCGTGGCGCCCGCCGCGGTGAGTGTCTCGCCCATGGCGGCGAGACGGTCCGACTCCTTCACCCGGAGCTCGCGCGCGTCCTTGATGATCGTCCGGCCGCGCGCCTGGGTGGCGAGGACCATGAGCACCGGCAGCTCGTCGATGAGGCGGGGGACGAGCGGGCCGCCGATCTCGGTCGCGACGAGGTCCTTCGCGCGCACCGTCACCTCGGCGCGCGCCTCGCCGGCGATGACGCGCTCCCCCGCCACGACGACCTCGGCGCCCATGGCCGCGAGCACGTCGAGGAGCCCGGTTCGCGTCGGGTTCACGCCCAGGTTCCGGACGGTCACCGAGGAGCCCGGGAGCCCCGCGGCGCCGCAGAGGAAGAACGCGGCCGAGGAGATGTCCCCGGGGACGTCCACGCGCGTGCCGCGCGGCCGCGACGGGGAGACGGTCACGGCGAGCCCGTCCACCTTCACCGGGACGCCCATGCCGAGGAGCATCCGCTCGGTGTGATCGCGCGAGCGCTCGGGCTCGACCACCGTCGTCTCGCCCTCGGCGCGCAGGCCGGCGAGGAGGATGGCCGACTTCACCTGCGCGCTCGCCACCTCCTGCACGAACCGCGTGCCGCGGAGCGGGCCGCCCCGGACGACGAGCGGCGGGAGGCGGTCGCCGTCGCGCGCGGTGAGGTTCGCGCCCATCCGGCGGAGCGGCTCGATGACCCGCCGCATGGGCCGCCGCCGCAGCGACGCGTCGCCGGTCAGGACCGCGAGGCCCGGCACGCCGGAGAGGACGCCGGCGAGGAGTCGCAGGCTCGTCCCCGAGTTCCCGCAGTCGATGACGTCGCCCGGCTCGCAGAGCGCCTCGGGTGGGGAGACCACGAGCTCCGCGCCCTCCTCGCGGACGGTCGCGCCGAGCGCCTCGACCGCCCTCCGCGTCGAGCGCACGTCCTCCGCGTCGAGGATGCCGGTCACCCGCGTCTCGCCCTCGGCGAGGGCGCCGAAGAGGAGGCTCCGGTGCGAGACCGACTTGTCGCCGGGGACGGTCACGGTCCCGCGGAGCGGCCCCTCGCGGCGGCAGGTGAGCGGGCCGTTCACGGGCGCTGCTCCCCGGCGACCGGCACGGCCTCGGGCGCGCCGGCGTCGTTCTCGGCGGCGGTGCAGAGCCGCACCTGCGCGCCGAGCGCGGCGTGCAGGGCGGACACCCGCCGGATCGGCCCGGGATCACCCTCCGTGCACACGGCCACGGTGCCTCCGATCCAGCCGTCGTCGCGGGCGCCGTCGTAGCCCCCCGGCCCACCGAACAGCGGGTGCGCGCCCACGAAGGCGACGCCCGGGCGGACCCGCTCCCGTGCGCGGGCGACCACGCCCTGCTTCGTGCGGCCCACGTCGCTGAGGATCGCGCCGTCCTTCATGTGCATCGAGACCGGCTCGAGGAGCCCCTCGATGGTGCCGACCGGCGTGCACAGCACGACCAGGTCGCACGCGGCGAGCGCGGGGCCCGGCGCGGCGAGCGCCTCGTCGGCGACACGCTCCCGCACCGCGCGGGCGCGGATCTCCTCACGCGGCTCGACGGCCACGATGCGTGCGCCCGGCGCCACGCGGCGCACGGACCTGGCCAGCGAGGCGCCCATGAAGCCCAGGCCGACGATGCCGAGCGTTCCGGGAACCGCGGTCGTTGCTGTCATGCGCCCCACCGCCTCATGGCTTCCGGTGCAGGTCGGGCCGCAGCGCCTCCGCACCCCGCAGGTAAACGTGGTTTCGCGGCCCGTCCGAGTCGATGTGGACGAGCACCCGGATGACGCGGGGCATCGACCCGGGGACCGGGATCTCCTGCGAGCAGATCATCGGCACCGCGCCCCAGCCGCCGGCGCGCGCGGCGCGCGCCGGGAAGTCGGCGTCCAGGTCGCGGGTCACGGTGAAGATGGCCCAGACGATGTCCGCCGGCTGGATCCGGTTCCGCCCGCAGATCTCCCGGCACATCTCGACCACGGCGTCCTCGATGGCCTCGACGGTGTTCGAGCTGACCTGGGTGGCCCCGCGGATGCCTCGCATGGTGGACTGGTGACTTTACGAAAGCGAGGATGCAGTGTCCACGCCGGGTTGAGCCCCTGCCGGGCTGCGCTCACCCGCGCTCGATCAGCTCCGCGAGCCTGAGCACCCGCTGCGCGTCGGCGACGTGCAGCGCCTCCACCAGCCGCCCGTCCACCACCGTGACGCCGCGCCCCTCCGCCAGCGCCTGGGCGTGGGCGGCGACGATCCGGCGCGCCGACTCGAGCTGCTCCGCCGTCGGCGCGAAGATCCGGTTCGCGGGCTCGAGCTGCGAGGGGTGGATGACGGTCTTTCCGTCGAAGCCCAGCTCGCGTCCCTGCCGGCAGGCCGCCTCGAATCCCGCCGCGTCGCCGAGGCCGAGGAAGACGCCGTCGAGCGCGGCGAGGCCGTTCGCCCGGGCGGCGAGCAGGACGAGGGAGAGGCTCGCCAGGACCTCGGCACGCCCCGCCGTGTGCACCGCCCGCAGCTCCTTCACGAGGTCGCTCGTCCCGGCGAGGAGGCAGGCGATGCGCGGGCTCGCCTCCGCGATCTCGCGGGCGGCGAGCACGCCGCGCGGCGTCTCGATCATCACCCAGAGCGCGAGCGACGCCGGCGCGCCGGCGCGGGTGAGCGCCTCGGCCGCGGCGCGGACCCCCTCGGCCGACTCGACCTTCGGGAGGCAGACGGCGTCGATCGAGGCGGACGCGGCGGCGGAGAGGTCGTCGTCGTGCCACGGCGTGCCGGCGCCGTTCACCCGCAGGACGCGCTCCGGACGCCAGCCGTCGGCGGCGAGGGCCGCGACGGCCAGCCCGCGCGCCGCGTCCTTGGCCGGCGGCGCCACGCCGTCCTCCAGGTCGACGATCACCACGTCGGCGGGGAGCGCCCGGGCCTTCTCGAGCGCCCGGGGGTTCGACGCCGGGACGTAGAGCGCGCTGCGGCGCGGCCGGTCCGCCCACATGACGCTATCCCGGCGGCCAGGCCATGGCCCGGCCGCCCAGCACGTGGACGTGGATGTGGAAGACCGTCTGCCCGGCGCCCCGGTTGGTGTTCACGACCGCGCGCCAGCCGTCCTGGGCGATCCCGCGGTCGGCGGCGAGCTTCGCAGCCACGCGGAGGAGCTTGCCGGCGATGACGTCGTCCGCCGGCGAGAGGTCGTTCAGCGTCGGGACGTGCTTCTTCGGGATGACGAGCAGGTGCGTCGGCGCCTGGGGGTTGATGTCCTCGAAGGCGACCGTGTCGTCGTCCTGGTGGACGAGCTTGGCCGGGATCTGGCCGGCGACGAGCTTGCAGAACAGGCAGTCGGGCATGGGAGTTCACCTCCGGTGGAGCGGGTCAGAAGTTCTTGCGGGTGTCGAGCAGGATCGTCACCGGCCCGTCGTTCACGAGCTCGACCTCCATGTGCGCGCCGAAGACGCCGGTGCCGACGGGAAGGCCGCGGGATCGGAGGTGGCCGCCGACCGCCTCGTACAGGGCGTTCGCCTCCTCGGGCGGCGCGGCGTCGCTGAAGCCGGGGCGGTTCCCCTTCCGCGCGTCGCCGAGCAGCGTGAACTGCGAGACGACGACGACGCCGCCGCCCACGTCCGAGACCGAAAGGTTCATCTTCCCCACGGCGTCCTCGAAGATGCGCAGCGCGGCGAGCTTGTCGGCCATGGCGCGGGCGTCGTCCGGACCGTCGCCCTTCGCGACCCCGAGGAGGACGAGGAGCCCGCGGCCGACCGCGCCGGTCGCCTTCCCCTCGACGCGGACCTCCGCGCGCGAGACCCGCTGGACCACCGCCCGCATGACCGTGGGATCGCACGCGGGGAGGCTCGGATCAACTCGAAGTTCGGGCGTTCCTCGGTCCAGCGTTCGCCTTCCGGGTCGGTCCTCACCCCGCGGGGGGCGAGTGGCGTTGCCCGATCTCGGGCGGCTGCGTTTCCTTGATCGTGGAGGGGACATCATGACCCCGAGGAAGCTGCGATGGGTGGGCCTCGCCCTGGTGCTGGGGGCCGCGGGGTGCGGGGACGACGGGATCGATCGTGATGTCGAGGACCTCGTCACGATCACGCAGGGAATCTACGGCCAGGTCACGTCCACGAACGACGTTGGGGACGTGGAGACGAGATACCTTCCCGGCTTCGAGATCGACGTGTTCCCGGTTCCACCTATCTTCCCCGCACCCGATGACGAGCACGGCGTCCCCGTCGCCACGACGGAGTCGGGCGCGCGCGCGTTCTACGAGGTCGCGCTGGATCCCGGCGATTACGTGGTGTGCACGTTCTTCGGGCGGTGCATCGACATCACCGTGCTCGAGGGCGCGCTCATGCGGCTCGACTACTCCTTCAGCATCGCTCCCGGCTGGTTCTTTCCCTGAGAGACCCGGTCTCACGGGAATCGTTTGACGTTCCATGTCCGGCGCGCAGCAAGTGCGCCGTGCGCACAATCTCGCTGCCATCGGTCACCCGATGGACGGCGGCCCACGCGGTGGCGCACAATCGGCGGATTCGCGCGCAGCGCGGGAGGTCACCGTGGGCCCATCGACCAACGGGGTGGACAGGAATGGTCTCCGCTCGATCGAGCGGATCGGCGCGGAGCTCGGGCTCCTGCCGGACGAGATCGAGCCCTACGGCCGCTACGCCGCCAAGATCGCTCCCGAGGCCGGCGCCCGGCTCGTCTCCGCGCCCCAGGGCAAGCTCGTCCTCGTCACCGCGATCACGCCGACGCCGGCGGGCGAGGGGAAGACGACCACCGCCGTCGGGCTCGTGGACGCGCTCCGGAAGCTCGGCGCGCGCGCGGCGTTGACGCTCCGGCAGCCGTCGCTCGGGCCCGTGTTCGGGATGAAGGGCGGGGGCGGCGGCGGCGGGCGCGCCCAGGTCGCGCCCAACGAGGTCCTGAACCTCCACCTCACCGGCGACCTCCACGCCGTGGCCGCGGCCCACAACCTCGGCGCCGCCATGCTCGACAACCACCTCGCGCGCGGCAACGCCCTGGGGATCGCGACCGAGACCATCCGCTGGCCCCGGACGCTCGACATGAACGACCGCGTGCTCCGGAACGTGCGGATCGGTCGGGGCGGCAAGGAGGACGGGCCCGAGCGCGACGGCGAGTTCATCATCACCGCCGCCTCCGAGGTCATGGCGGTCCTGGCGCTCGCCACCGACCTCGCCGACCTGCGCGCGCGGCTCGCCCGGACCGTGGTCGCCCGGCGCGCCGACGGCGCGCCGGTGACGCTCGGGGACCTCAAGGCCGCCGGGGCGATGACCGCGCTCCTCGTCGACGCCGTGAAGCCCAACCTCATGCAGACGCTCGAGGGGTCGCCGGTGCTCGTGCACGCGGGACCCTTCGGCAACGTCGCCCACGGGAACAGCTCGATCATCGCCGACCGGCTCGCCCTCCGCCTCGCCGACCTGGTCGTGACCGAGGCCGGCTTCGCCTCGGACCTCGGCGGTGAGAAGTTCTTCGACATCAAGTGCCGCGTGGGCGGGCTCCGCCCCTCGGCCGCCGTGGTCGTCGCCACCGTGCGGGCCCTGCGCTGCCATGGCGGCGGCGACGTGAAGACCACCGATCTCGAGGCCGTCCGCCGGGGCTGCGCGAACCTCGTCCGCCACATCGGGATCCTCCGGACGTTCGGGGTGCCGGCGGTGGTCGCGCTGAACGCCTTCCCCACCGACACCGAGGCCGAGCGGGCCGCGGTCCGGGAGGCGGCGCTCGGCGCCGGCGCCCGCGCCTTCGCCGTCTCGAGCCACTACTCCGACGGCGGCGCCGGCGCGCTCGCACTCGGCCGCGAGGTGATGGCCGCCGCGAAGGAGGGCGCGCCGCGCTTCGGGTTCCTCTACCCGGACGAGGCCCCGCTCCGGGAGAAGGTCGAGGCGATCGCCACGCGCGTCTACGGCGCCTCGGGCGTCGACTGGGCCCGCAGCGCGGCGGCGGACATGGAGGAGCTCGAGCGGCTCGGCTTCGGCCGGCTGCCGGTCTGCATGGCGAAGAGCCACCTCTCGATCTCGCACGACCCCGCGCTGGGCCCCAACCCCACCGACTTCCGCCTCCCCGTCCGCGAGGTCCGCCTCGCCGCCGGCGCCGGCTTCGTGACCGTGCTGAACGGCGCGATCCGCCTCATGCCCGGCCTCCCCACGCGCCCGTCCGCGGAGGACATCGACGTGGATGCGGAGGGGAGGATCACGGGGTTGCGGTGAGCGATGTCGCGTGAGCTGCACGCGTGGTCGCCTACCGCGGGACGACGGATGAACCCGGGGGCAGGTTCCCGATCTGTCGCCAGAGCCGCGCGTGCCCGACGAGGTGCTGGTTGCGGTCCAGCACCGAGGTGTTGGCGACCGTCGTGCTCCCTCCGAGGATCAGCGGCTGCGTCCAGTGGAGGTGCTGGTCCGGGGAGACCTGCGGCAGACGCACGGCAGCGGTCCACGCGACAGCTCGTCCTTCGACAGGCTCAGGACGAGCGGGCTATCGAAGCGAACTTCGCGACCAGAAGCGCATCCCCTCGCCCTTCGACAGGCTCAGGGCGAGCGGACGGTCGAACCAGTCCTCACGCCGCAAGCGCGGCTCCCGCAGATCTGCATCCGCGACACACGCGCAGCAGCCGCCGGAGCGCCTCCGCCCGGACCCCGCGCAAGCGGCCACCGAGGTCGCGCCACACGCGCTGGCCGACGTCGCGACGCGGAAAGAGATGAGTGCAGCGGTCGCGCGACTGTCCGACGCCGGCCACCCGCGAGCGCAGCGAGCGGAGGTGGCCGGCTAGTTTCGCGCGACCGCTCAAACGAGCTTGCCAGCCGCCGCGCGCGTCATGCAACCCGAGCGCGCGCGACCGAGGTAGCGGCGCGGGGTCCGGGCGGAGGTGCGGAGGCGGCGTAGGGCACCGCTCGTCCTTCGACAGGCTCAGGACGAGCGGACTCTCGGAAGCGCACTTCACGCGCTGGAAACGCGACCGCTCGCCCTTCGACAAGCTCAGGGCGAGCGGGAGCACAGCGTCGAGCACAGAAGACGGGCGCTACCCCGCCACCGCCTTCACCTTCACCCCCGCCGCCTCGCGCAGGGCGTCCTTCTTGTCCGTCGTCTCCCAGGTGAAGGACTTCTCCGTCCGCCCGAAGTGGCCGTACGCCGCCGTCTTCCGGTAGATCGGCCGGAGCAGGTCGAGGCCCTCGATGATCGCCCGGGGCCTGAGGTCGAAGACCTCGCGGATCGCCCGGACGATCTTCTCGTCCGCGACCCTCCCCGTCCCGAAGGTCTCGACCATCACCGACACCGGCTCCGCGACGCCGATCGCGTACGCCACCTGCACCTCGCAGCGGCGCGCCAGGCCCGCCGCCACCACGTTCTTCGCGATGTGCCGGCCCATGTACGCCGCCGAGCGATCGACCTTCGACGGATCCTTCCCCGAGAACGCCCCGCCGCCGTGGCGGCCCATGCCGCCGTAGGTGTCCACGATGATCTTCCGGCCGGTGACGCCCGTGTCGCCCATCGGCCCGCCGATCACGAACCGGCCCGTCGGGTTGATGAAGATCTTCGTCCTTCGGTCGAGGAGCTTGCGCGGCAGCGCCTTGGCGATGACCTCCTCGCGGATCGCCGCGTGGAGCTTCTTGTTCGAGACCTCCTCGGCGTGCTGGCTCGAGACCACCACCGTGTCGATCCGGGCGACCTTGCCGCCGCGGTACTCGACCGAGACCTGGCTCTTGCCGTCCGGCCGGAGGAAGTCGAGGCCCGCGCGGCGCGCCTTCGCGAGCTGCTTCGTCACCGCGTGCGCCCACTGGATCGGCGCCGGCATGAGCTCGGGGGTCTCGTCGCAGGCGTAGCCGAACATCATGCCCTGGTCGCCCGCGCCGCCCGTGTCCACGCCCTGCCCGATGTCCGGCGATTGCTGGTCCACCGCGACGAGCACGCCGCAGGTGTTCCCGTCGAAGCCCATCTCACCAGCGGTGTACCCGATGTCCTTCACCACCTCGCGGGCGATCCGTGGGTAATCGATCCGGGCGCTGGTGGTGATCTCGCCCGCCACCATCACGTAGCCCGTCTTGAGCAGGGTCTCGCAGGCGACCCGGCCCTTCTTGTCCTGGGCGAGGACCGCGTCGAGCACCGCGTCCGAGATCTGGTCCGCCATCTTGTCGGGGTGACCTTCGGTCACGGACTCCGACGTGAAGAGGTAGTCGTTCATGGGCATGGGCGTGGGTCCTCGCGGGGAGAGCGAACCTAAGCGGCGGCCCCGGACGGTGTCAACCGCGCGAAAGGGACCGCGTCGACCGCGTCCCTCGACCGAGGGCTAGCCGAGAGGGGCTGGCGGCAGAACGTCCGACGCGAACAGCTCCGGGTGCCGCCGCTGCATCTCGCAGCGGACCTCGCGCTCGATGTCCTCGGCGAAGGTGAGGCAGAGCAGCCGCTCGGCCAGCGCCCGCGTATCGGACAGGCTCGCGCCCCGGATCACCTTCTTCACCACCGGGATCGAGGGGCCGTTCATGGAGAGCTCGCTCACGCCGAGCCCGAGGAGCACGAGGGTGTGGAGCGGGTCGCCCGCCATCTCGCCGCACACGGACACCGGGATCCCCGCCGACCGGGCCGCGTCGCAGATCCCCTTGATCTGCCGGAGCACCGAGAGGTGCAGCGGCTTGTAGAGATAGGCCACGTCCTTGTTCTGCCGGTCGATGCCGATCGTGTACTGGATGAGGTCGTTCGTTCCGATCGAGAAGAAATCGCACTCGCGGGCGAGCCGGTCCGCCAGCAGGGCCGCGCTGGGGAGCTCCACCATGATTCCCACCGGCACCTTGCGCGTCGGGATCGTCTCGCGCGTGAGCTCCGCCTGCGCGTCCTCGAGCGCCTTCCGCGCGGCGCGCAGCTCGGCGACCCCCGAGATCATCGGGAACATGATCTTGAGGTTCCCGTGGACGGAGGCGCGGAGGAGCGCCCGGAGCTGCGTCCGGAACATGTCCGGCTGGCGGAGGCAGTAGCGGATCGCCCGCATCCCGAGCGCCGGGTTGTCCGCGTGGAGACGCATGCCCGGGGGGAGCTTGTCCCCCCCGAGGTCGAAGGTGCGGATGGTCACCGGCCGGCGGCCGACCGCCTCGAGGATCTTGCGGTAGTTCTGGTAGTGCTCGTCCTCGGTCGGCAGGTCGTTTCGCCCGAGGAACAGGTACTCGGTGCGGTAGAGGCCGATCGCCTCGCCACCGTGGGCGAGCAGGCTCGGCACCTCCTCCGCGAACTCGATGTTGCCGCCGAGGAGGACGTGGACCTCGTCGCGGGTGACCGCGGGCAGGTCGCGCGTGCGCAGGAGCTCGCGCTCCTCCTTGAGGAGCTTCTCGCGCGCCTCGCGGTAGTCGGCCTGCTCGGCGGGCGTGGGGTGGACGATCGCCACCCCGCGCGTCCCGTCCACGATGATCCAGTCGCCGCGCCCGGCGACCGCCGTGATGCGGCTCACCCCCACCACCGCCGGGATCTCGAGCGCCCGGGCGACGATGGCGGTGTGCGAGGTGCGGGCCCCGACCTCGGTCACGAAGGCGCCGACCTTGTTCCCGTGAAGGAGCACGGCCGTGTCCGCGGGCGAGAGATCGTGCGCGACGATGATCGCCCCCTCCGGCGGCGCCCCCTCCACGTCCGGCGCGAGCCCGAGCAGGTTCTTCACCAGCCGCTCGCCCACGAAGTCCACGTCGGCGCGCCGCTCCTTGAAGTACTCGTCGGCGTTCTGGTGGAAGGCGCTCTTGATCCGCCGCGCGGCGCGCTTCACCGCCCACTCCGGGTTGACGCGCTCCTCGGCCACGAGCCGCCGCACCTCACCCACGAGCATCTCGTCGTGGAGCATCATCCGGTGCATGTCGATGATCGCGGTGTGCTCGCCCGAGGCGCTGCCGCCGGTGGCCTCCACCTTCCGGCGCACCTCGTCGAGCTGGGCGTCCGAGGCCTCGAGCGCCGCGCGGAACCGCTGCAGCTCCCCCTCGACCTCCGAGAGCGCGAGCCGGCGCTTGGGTGTCTGCACGCGCCGCCGCTCCATGGTCCAGACCTGCCCGATGGCGATCCCGGGGGACGCCGCGAGGCCGACCAGGGTGAGGGCGGACGGCTGGCTCATGTCTCCCCGAAGCCCGACTCGATGAGCTGTGCCAGGGCGAGGAGCGCCGGCTCGCAGTCGTCGCCTTCGACCGAGACCCGGATCTCCGAACCCTTGGCCGCGGCCAGGGTGAGGACGCCCATGATGCTCTTCCCGTTCACCTCCATGCCATCCTTCTCGATCATCACCTCCGCCCGGTACCGGTTGGCGGCCTGGACGAGCTGCGCCGCGGCGCGCGCGTGGAGGCCCAGCGAGTTGACGATGACGAAGGTGCGGACCTGGCGGCTCACGAAGGGCTGCTCCCTTGCAGGCGTGCGAGGAGGAGGGCCGCGCCGGCCCCGGCAGCGGCGACGACGTAGAGCGTCGGGAAGAGCCGGGCGCCCCGGGCCAGGGCGAGATACCCCCCGATCGCCACCAGCGCGACCAGGAGCCCGGCGAGCCCCGAGACCACGCCGAGCCCCTCGCCCACGAGCGACCCCGCCCGGACGATCAGCATCCCGGCGGCGACCCCGGCGAGCGATGCGCCGGCGGTGCGCAGGCGGTCCGCGACCAGGGGCAGGGCCATCTTCGCAAGCAACGGGACCAGGGCGTCGCCGCGGTTGTACCCCGCGCGGAACAGGGCGACGCGGAGCGTGAGGTGGACGGCGTTGTAGACGGCGATCACCACCACGACCGCCGCGACGCCGAAGCAGAGCGCACCGACCGCCCCGAGCGCGCCGAAGAACGGCCGGAGCGCGGTCCAGAAGAACCCGTCGCCGATGGCGGCGAGCGGCCCCTGGAGCGTCTGCTTGTAGTTCTGCGGCGACTCGGGCGGCTCGACGCCCGCGGCCACGCGCTCCTCGTGGTAGATGGCGCCGCCGAGGATCGCCGCCGCCATGTACGGATGGCAGTTGAAGAACCCGAAGTGCCGGCGGAGCGCCGCCTCGAGCCGATCGCGCTCCGGGTAGAGGGCCCGCAGCGCCGGCTCGATCGCGTAGGCGAAGCCGAGGTTCTGCATGCCGCGGCGGTTCCAGGTCGCCTGGAGGAAGAGGCTCCGGAAGAACACGCGCGCGAGGGTGAGGGCCGAGAGCGGGCGGTGGGCCGCGAGCGCCCTGGGGGTCGCGCTCACATCGCCCTCCCGGCGAGCAGGGCGAAGACGCCCACGGTGACGGTCGCGGCTGCCGCGCCGAAGAAGGCGAGCGGCGCCGAGCGCGCCCGGAGCGCCTTGGCGCCTGCCGCGCACGCGAACGCACCGAGCGCGAAGAAGGCGACGCGCAGGGGGAAGGCGACTCCGGGCTGGAGGCGGAGCACGCTGGGGATGAGCCAGGCGGCGAACGCCGCGGTGAGCGGCGCGAGGATCGCGGAGAGCCCGAACGAGATGCCGAGCCCGTAGAGGTTGCAGAGCGCCGCGCGGCGGAGGTGGTGGACGGAGAGCTCGGCCTCGGCGCGCGAGGCGATCCGTTCGTTCCAGGCCTCGGCGGCCCGCTCCCCGAGCCGGCCGAGGAGCGCGGCCGGCACCGCGACGATCACCGCGAACGCGGCGATCTCGGGGATGGCGCGGGTCTCGAGCGCCTGCGCCGCGAAGGCGGTCGAGCCCACGACCGCCGTCGTGCCCAGCGCCTCGTGGGCCGGCACGGCGGCGCCCAGGTTGACCGCGCCGAGCCACAGGAGTTCCAGGACCGGCGCGAGCAGGAGCCCCGCGCCGAGATCGCCCACCGCCCAGCCCGTCAGCGGGGCGAGGACGATGGGCCGCGACAGCATCGCTTGCAGGAAACCCTTGCGCTCGATGGCGGCCAGTCCCGCGACCAAGCCTAGGATCACGTAGCCCAAGCCAGCTCAGTCTAACCTAACGGGCCGTCGCGTACCGGCGTTCGATTTCGGCCATCCCGGTGGGGGTCTCGGCGGGGATGGCCCGTGCCTCGACCGCGAACCCCGCGCCCTGGAGGAGCCGCAGCGCCTCGATCTCCGGGTCGCCGAGGAACACCGAGGGCGTCACCGGGTGCCTCCCGGGGGCGAAGTGCACGTTGCCCACGTTCACGTTGGGCGCGAGCTTGGAGGTGAGCCCGGCCGCCCGCGCGCGAGAGAGGTCCGAGACGTCACGGACCAGGACCAGCGTGCGGCTCGGATCCTTCGCGAGCCGCGCCCAGTCCACGTCCTGCATCGGCCGGACCTCGATGGGCAGCTCCGGTGGGACGCACAGGGTCATGGCGGCGAGTGCGAGCGCGTTCCCGGCGGCGACGTCGTCGGCGATGACGACCTTCTGGACCCGCAGCCGCGGGACCCATGCCTCCAGGATCTGACCGTGGAGGAGGCGGTTGTCGACGCGAACGAGGACGATCACGGGGAGGGGACGGTGGCGTGCGACCCGGAATTCATGTTCGCGAGCCGTTAGCTCCGGTTGCTCCGTGCACGCGTGCGCAGGAGCTCGGAGGCGAGGGTGATGTTCTTCTGGCCGTAGGCGGTCACCTGCTCCGCAAGGGGCCGCAGGCCGAGGTTGTCGGCACGTCCGGTGGCCAGCTTCAGGAGCATCGGCAGGTTCACGCCGGTGACGACCTCGATCTTCTCGTCGAGGAAGGTGAGGGCGAGGTTCGCGGGGGTGCCCCCGAACATGTCCGTGAGGATGAGGACACCCTGGCCGGCGTCCACGCGCTGGATGGCCTCGCCGAGGCTCCGTCGCGCCTCCTCCATGGAGGACCCGGCGGTGATCGAGACGCCCTCGCACCGCTCCATGGGCCCGACGATGAGGGCTGCGGTCCGGACCAGCTCCTCGGCGAGCTGCCCGTGCGTGGCGACGACCAATCCGACCATGGTGGCGCTTTCCGTCCTGCCCTCCGGGTCCCGTATCGGCGCGGAACGCGCCGCCCCCGGAAGCCGGCCGGCGGGCGTACCATAGCCCCGGCCAAACCGGCAAGCCACTCACTCCTTGTCCACGTCGCGATGCCACAGCCTGACCGGTTGCCCGCCTGAGGACAGCTTGTCGGCGAGGGCTACGGCCAGGGCCACGGAGCGGTGCTTCCCGCCCGTACAGCCGATGGCGATCGTGAGGTAGCTCTTCCCCTCGCTCCTGTAGCGCGGGATGAGGAACTGGAGGAGGTCGGAGAAGCGCTCGAGGAACGCTCGCGCGTCCGGTTGCGAGAGCACGAACTCGGCCACCTGCGGGTCGGTGCCCGGGTGCGGCTTCAGCTCCGGGATGAAGTACGGGTTGGGCAGGAAGCGGACGTCGAGCACCAGGTCGGCGTGGGTGGGGATCCCGAACCGGAAGCCGAACGAGACGATCGTGAGGCCGAGCCTCGTCTCGCCGCCGGACGAGCGGCGCGTGACGAGGCGCTTGAGCTCGTGGACGTTGAGCGTGGTGGTGTCGATCACCTCGTCGGCGAGGGACTTGAGATCTGCGAGGGCCCGGCGCTCGGCGGCGATGCCGTCGGCGACGGTCCCCTCACCCGCCATGGGATGCCGCCGGCGCGTCTCGGAGTAGCGGCGGATGAGGACCTCGTCCGCGCAATCCACGAACAGGACCTCGACCTCCGCACCCTTCTCGCGGAGCTCCTTGATCACCCGGGGCGCCTCGGAGAGGAACCGCCCCTCCCGCGCGTCCACGCCCAGGGCGATCCGCGAGACCTCTCCCGCCGTGTGCCCCGAGAGCTCGAGCAGCTTCTCGACGATGATGATCGGCAGGTTGTCGACGCAGTAGTAGCCCACGTCCTCCAGCGCGCGGAGCACGGTGGACTTCCCCGAGCCGGAGAGCCCGGTGAGGATGAGCATCTGGATGCCCCGACGACGCTCGCTCATTCGACGTCCAGCTCCCCGACGCGGCGACCGGGGGCCACCGCGATGGCGCGGTTCAGCTTGTCCTGGAACTCGCGGGCGGAGTGGTGGCCCTGGAGCTTGAGCAGGTGGTTGCGCGCCGCCACCTCGACGATGGTGGTCATGTTGCGGCCCGGCCGGACGGGGACGATCAGCATCGGGATCTCCACGTCGAGGATCCGGAACTTCCGGTCTTCGACGCCCAGCCGGTCGTACTCGACGCTCGGGTCCCACTCCACGAGCTCGAGCACGATCTCGATCTTCTTCCGGTCGCGGATCGAGGCGACGCCGAAGAGGTCCTTGATGTTGATGATCCCCAGCCCCCGGATCTCCATGTGGTGCTTGATGATCTCGGAGCCCGCCCCCACCACCGAGTCCGCCGTGCGGCGCCGGACGTCCACGATGTCGTCGGCGACGAGCCGGTGGCCGCGCATGACGAGGTCGAGGGCGATCTCGCTCTTGCCGATCCCCGACTTCCCGAGGAGCAGGATGCCGACGCCGAACACGTCGAGCAGCACGCCGTGCATCGAGGTCTGGGCGGTGAGGACCTCCTCGAGGCACGCCTGCACCGCCTCGATGAAGGTCGAGGAGAGGTGCGTGGTCCGGAGCAGGGGCACCCCCGCCTCGTCGGCGGCGGCGAGCATGTCGGGCGGGACCGCGATTCCCTTCGTCACCACCAGGCAAGCGACGTCCTGGGCGAAGAACTGGCGCAGGACCCCCGCGGCGCGATCCCGGGGCAGGGTCGAGAGGTAGCTCATCTCCGTGTTCCCGAAGACCTGCACCCGTTCCTTGTGCAGGTACTCGGTGAAGCCAGCGAGCACGAGCCCCGGCTTCTGGATGCGCGACGCGCTGATCCGGCGGGACAGCCCCTGCTCGCCCGCCAGCAGGGTCAGCCGCAGATCGAACTTCTTGTCGTCGAGGAGGGTCCCGACTCGGATCGCATCCATTCGGAGTCCGAGTCTAACCCGTCGAATTGCGCGCCCGCCACCTCCACCACGCGCCCCGCGGGCGGTCCGCAGGCGCCCGGGAGAAGCCCGAGGGCCCGCACCGGAGGCCGCCTCGTCACATATCGTGAAGGTGCCCCCGCGGGCAACGCACCGCGCGGTCGGAGTCGCCCCGCTTCTCCCCCGACGGGGCGGTCGGCGCGGCGAGCGACCCCGGGGCTCGCGTTGACGCTATGCTGGCCGGGTCACTAGATTCCCGCGCCGATGCCGCTCCTCGTCCTGTACCACGGCAACTGTTTCGACGGCTGCGCGTCGGCCGCACTCTTCGGCCGCTTCGCCGGCGAGCGCCTGGGCGCGGCCGAGGGCGAGATCCGCTACCGCCCGCTCCAGCACCAGCAGGGAGACCCCTTCCCGGCCGACGCCTTCGCCGCCGAGGTGGTCGCGTGCGTGGACTTCCGCTTCTCTCCCCGGCTTCACTGGTGGTTCGATCACCACGCGAGCGCCTTTCCCACCCCGGCCGACCGCGCCGCGTTCGAGGCCGACCGCTCCGGGCAGAAGTTCTGGGACCCCAAGGCGCCCAGCAACACCGGCTTCATGGCCCGCGTCCTCGCCGAGCGGTTCGACTTCCGGGCGCCGGACCTCGCCGAGCTCGTCCGCTGGGCGGACGTGATCGACGCCGCGCGCTTCGACTCCCCGCGCACCGCCGTCGAGCTCGCCGAGCCCGCCCTACGGATCATGACGCTGCTCGAGGCGACGAAGGATTTCGCCCTGCCGACCCGGCTCATCGAGGCGTTGCAGCGCCGGCCGCTCGCCGCCGTCGCTGCGGAGCCCTGGGTCACCGAGCCGCTCGCGCCCATCCTCGAGAAGCACCGCGGAGCGATCGAGGTGGTGCGGGCGCACGCCCGGGTGCGGGACGGTGTCGTGGAGATCGACCTCGGCGACACCACGATCGAGTCCGCCAACAAGTTCATCGCCTACGATCTCTTCCCCGAGGCGTCGTACACTGTCGTCGTGTCGCGTGACCCGAAGCGGACGAAGGTGTCGGTGGGCTCGAACCCCTGGGCGCCGCACCGCCGCACGCACGACATCTCGCGGATCTGCGAGCGGTACGGCGGTGGAGGGCACCCCGTGGTCGGGGCCGTGACCCTCCCGCCCGGAACGCTCGCCGAGGCCCGGCGCATCGCCGCCGAGATCGCCGGCACGCTGCGGGGCCCTTCGACAGGCGCAGGGCGAGCGGAGACACCGGTATGACGCCGGGCCAGTACATCCTGGTCGTGGACGACGACGACGACTTCCGCGAGGCGCTCTCGGAGGTCCTCACCGACGCCGGCTACCCGGTCCAGATGGCAAACAACGGCGAGGTCGCGCTGGCGAAGGTCGCCGAGGAGGCGCCCGGGATCGTCCTGCTCGACCTCAAGATGCCGGTGCTGGACGGCTGGGGCGTGATGGAGCGCATGCGCGGCGACGCGAAGAGCGCGGCCGTGCCGATCCTGATCCTCTCCGCCTACGGCTTCGAGTGGGAGGCCGAGCTCCTCGGCGCGCAGGGCTACATCCCCAAGTCCGTGGGGATGGACGAGATCCTGGAGCGCGTCCGGAAGGCCGCGGGGCCGCCGCCCCTGCGGCACTGACCGCCTTCACACCTCGATCACCCGGAACCGCTTGTCGTTGAGGTGCCTGCGGAGCAGCGGCATCGAGACGTTGTAGACCGGGATCCCCTTGGGCGTCGTTCCCTCCGTCTGGCCGTGGTGCGCGTGCCCGTGGATCACCGCCCTGGCGCCGAAGGCGTCGCACGGGGCGGCGAGGCGGCTCGTGCCCAGGAACGCCTGGACCGCCGGCTCCTCCCCGTCGATCGTGGTCGTGATCGGCGCGTAGTGCAGGAGCACGACCCGCTTCTCCAGGTCGAGCTGCGCGAGCGCCGCCTCGAGCTTGAGCGCCTCGTTCACCGCCTCCTGCACGAACGCCTTGACGGCCGGCTCACCGAAGGCCTGGAGCATGCCGCGCTCGAACCCGCCACAGAACCCCTTCGCCCCGGCGACGCCCAGCCGGTGATCGAAGACCGTGTAGTCGCCGTCGAGCACCTTCACCTTCACGTCGGCCAGGATCCGGACGATCTCCCGCACCATTCCGCCCTCGAAGTCATGGTTCCCGAGCACCGCGGCGCAGGGGACACGAAGGAGACCGAGCTGCTCGGCGAGCACGTGGGCCTCGTCCACGGTTCCGTGCTCGGTGAGGTCGCCGGCGAGGACGAGGGCCTCGGCCTCGCCGTTCACCGCCTTCACCATGTCGCGGAACCGGCCTTGCTGGTCCTGGCGGCAGTGCAGGTCACCGACCGCCGCCAGCCGGAAGCTCGAGCTCCCCTCCGCCATCCTCCCCCTCCCGGCCCTGCCGATCCGCCTCGTCCCACCGGCGGCCGTCGCCGAGCCCGCGCTCCAGATCGTGCTGGTACTGCACGCGCGACATGAGGTTCCCGCGGCAGATGAAGTCCGGCGCGTCCGGCCACGTACGCGCGGTGCGCGCCCGCCCGAGGAGCTCCTCCGTCACCCAGTCCGGCACGACGCCGGCCGAGCCCGGGTAGGCAAACCGGAAGAGCATGAGGTGCGAGAGCAGCACCTCCCAGTATCGGTCGAAGCGCGAGAGCAGGCGCCGCCAGTCGAGGGTCCGGCCGGTGTAGTGAAGTAGGTGGTTCACGTCCGCCCCGTCGTACCGCTCGCGCTCGAGCACGAAGCTCTTCGACCAGATCATCTCCTCCGGCGGCGCGAGCAGGACCGCGACGTCCATCACCCGTCCCGGCCGGGCGTTCTCGAACCAGGCGTCGTCCACCCGCGCGACGCCGTTCCCCGAGGAGAAGATGAGGTCCACGTACCAGGGCCCGCGCCAGGCCTTGCCGAGCCAGACCGGGTCGGTGACCTCGGTCCGGAAACCCGCCGCGTCCAGAGCGCGGAACGCTCCGTCGAGGTCGCGCTCGCGCACGAACAGGTCGAGGTCCTTCGTGTCCCGGTAGATGCCGGTGTACTCGAAGAGCGCGTATGCGCCCGCCACCAGGTGAGGGACCGGCGAGCCGGCGAGCGCCCGCAGCGCGTCGGCCCGCGCATCGAGCTCGTCCTCGGGGTGGATCGACGGCGTCATGCCGTCTGCTCGGCCGGGGGCGCCCGCCATCCGAGAAAGGTGGGGCGGGGTCCCGCCGTGGGGAAGGTGGCCCTCCGGCGACGCGAACTCAGCCGTCTTCGTCCTCGCCCGCCGGCCCGCGTGGGCGGCGGCCCGCCAGGTCGGCGCGGACCACCGTCCCCTCGCCGAACCGGTCCGCCAGGGCGTCGATCGCGGTGTGCAGCGCCTTGCGGCGCCCCGCACCGGTGGGCTCGGTCGCCGGAGGGGTCGCGAACAGCCCGAGCTGCCCCGGGTCGCCGGGCCCGCCGAATCCCGAGACCGAGAGGCCGACGAGCCGGACGGGCCGCGAGAGGTCCACGCGGTCGAGCTGGGCGCGGGCCGCCTCGAAGAGCACGTCGTCTTCGTCGCTCTCGTTGCCGAGCGTGACCCGGCGGGTCACCAGCGTGAAGTCGGCGTACTTCACCTTGAGCGTCACCACCCGGCCGCGGAGCCCCGCCGCCCGGAGCCGCCGACCCACGCGGACCGTCTGGGCGAGCAGCTCGCGCTCGAGCGCCGTCCGATCGGAGAGGTCGTTGCTGAAGGTCTCCTCGGCGCCCACCGAGCGCGCCTCCTCGTCCGGCACCACCTCCCGGGGATCGATGCCCAGGGCCAGCGCCCGGAGCTCACGCGCGTGCGACCCGCGGAGCGTGGCGGCGAGGGCGGCCTCGGGCAGGCGCTGGAGATCGCCGATGGTGGTGACGCCGATCGTCCGGAGCGCCGCCTCGGTGACCTCGCCCACGCCCCAGAGCCGCCAGATCGGGAGCGGCGCCAGGAAGGCCGCCACGCCGCCCGTCTGTACCTCGACGAGGCCGTCGGGCTTCCCGAGGTCGCAGGCGATCTTGGCCGCGAGCTTCACCTCCGCGATCCCCGCCGAGACCGCGAGCCCGCACTCCTCGCGGACCGCCCGCTTGATCGCCAGGGCGATCTCGCGCCCCGTTCCGTGGAGCGCGCGGCTGCGCGTCACGTCGAGGAACGCCTCGTCGAGCGAGAGCGGCTCGACGAGCGGCGTGTAGCGCCGGTAGATGTCGAAGACCTGTGTCGAGAGCGCGCCGTAGCGGTCGAACCGCACCGGCAGGAACACGCCCTGTGGGCAGAGCCGGCGCGCGCGCGAGGTGGGCATCGCCGATCGCACGCCGAACTTCCGCGCCTCGTAGCTCGCGGCGGAGACGACGCCCCGCCGGCCGGTCCCGCCCACGATGACCGGCTTGCCGCGGAGCGTCGGATCGTCGAGCTGCTCCACGGACGCGAAGAACGCGTCGAGATCGAGGTGCAGGATCGTCCGGAGATCTCCTGTCGACACGGCATCCTTCTAGCCGAGCCTACCGACGGCTGTCCCCCAACGGGAGGCCCGCGCCACTTGACCTAGGTCAATTCGACCAGTAAGACTCCGTTTCATGGACGGGTCCCTTGCCAGAGAGCGCGTGGGGCCTCCGCGCGCGGGGATCGCGGAGCGGATCTGGGAAGCCGCCCGGATCGAGTTCTCGAAGCGCGGCTATCACGGCGCGCGGGTCCAGGGGATCGCCCGCGGCGCCTCCTGCAACGTGGCGCTCATCTACCGGCACTGGGCCTCGAAGCGGGCGCTGTACCTCGACATCCTCCGCGCCGTCTGGCTGAACGCGGCCAACGAGATCGCCGCCGAGCTGGAGACCGGGTCCGCCTCCTCTTCCGAGGCGGTCGTGGGCGCCTACCTCGCGGCGATGAACCGCGATCCGATGGGCGCGCAGGTCCTCGTCCGCGAGTATCTCGACGGCGCCCCGTTCCTCGCGCAGCTCACCACCGGCGATCCTTCGCTCCTCGAGCCCGTCCGCCGCGCGGCCGCCGTCATGGGCGGGGCCGCCGACGGCGTGGACCCGGTGCTCGCCGTCGTGACCGTCGGCGGTCTCACGGCCCTCGTCGCCTCGGCCCACGAGGCGGTGCGCCCGTTCGTGGGTACGCAGGCGGCGCCGCCCGCAACCTGGCGCCGGCACGTCGTCGAGCTCCTCGAGCAGGATCGAGCGGCGATGCACCAGGCCGAAGGGTCGAAGGCGCCCACGGCCTGAGCTTTGGGCTCGGGAGAGCGGCCAGGCAGCCGAGCCCTCGCAGGGCGTCTGGCGCGGCCCGCGCGCCCTGTGGCAAGCTCCGCGTTCCATGCTCCGCCCGCCCTCTCGCGCGGCCTTCGTCGTCACGTTCGCGGCGCTGGCTGCCTGCTCGCGGGGCCCCGCGCCCGAGCAGGACGAGGCTTCCAGCACCGGCAGCGTGGGATCGATCGAGACGGACCGATCCTTCTCCGCCCCGGCGTCGCGTTTCCACCCCGGCGGCGGGACGCGCGCCATCCGGCCCCGGCCCGCCCCGTGCCTCACCGCCCCGTTCACGAGCGCCGGGCTTCTCGCCGAGGAGGCGCGCATCGCGCTGGAGGACGGACGGAAGGAGCGCGCGCTCGACTGCGCCCTGGAGGCGACCCGGATCGCGCCGCGGTCGGCGGCGGCGCTCGCGGTGCGCGCCGACGCGCTCGCCGCGCTCGAGCGGATCGAGGAGGCGCGGCTCGCGTACGCCCGAGCGCTGGCCGTCCATCCCGAGGACCCCATCGCGCTCCTGGGCGCCGCCGACCTGTACGTGAACCACTACGCCGGCGTGCGCGACGCGCTCGAGACCGGCCTGGAGT
>JAEZXM010000176.1 GCA_023419875.1 Pseudomonadota bacterium
CGTCCCGCTCGCGCAGGCGCGCGCCGGCTTCCTCGCGAGCGGCCTGCGGTACGAGGCGGCGCGCACGGCGCGGCTCGAGGCCCGACTCCGCGGGAGCCTGCCCGAGGCGTGGGCGTCGCTGGACGCGCTCGTGAAGGTGGACGCGGACGCGTAGGCCATCCAATCCGTCCCCTGCCGCACCGTGCAAGAAACGTTCGTTATCGGATGCCCGATGGAACGTACCCTTGGCCGCCCTGCGTCACGAAGCGACCCCGAGTTGAAGGCTCTTTCCTACTTGCCAATTCATGTGTGCTAGCCTGCGGCTTCGTAGC
Organism: Pseudomonadota bacterium; assembly: GCA_023419875.1. Taxonomy (GTDB): domain Bacteria; phylum Myxococcota; class Myxococcia; order Myxococcales; family Anaeromyxobacteraceae; genus Anaeromyxobacter. The sequence goes on from JAEZXM010000176.1 coordinate 312, forward strand.
GCAGGGAGCGCGCTACCCGTGCACGATTCGCTCTCGACGACAACGGACAGTCATCTCGGTTCTCGAAATCAAAGGAGGGAGCAATGTCCCTGAATGCACCTACGAAGATCGTCTGGATCATCGCGGTCATCCTCGGCGTTCTGAGCCTCGTCGGCCGCTTCGTGGCGATCCCGTTCGTCTCGGCCAACATCTACTGGCTGGCCCTGGTCGGGCTCGCGATCCTGGCGCTCGCCACATTGTTCAAGAAGGTCTGACCGGCCGATCGCGATTCGCGATCGCCATCAGGGACGACGGGGACGCGCAAGCGTCCCCGTCACCGTCGGTCCCCACCCAGCTCCGCGATCCGCCGCCCGAGGAAGCGGCGCTCCGGCTCCTGCCGCGCGAGCGCCAGCGCGCGCTCGTAGGCGGTGCGCGCCTCGGCGGTCCGCCCCAGCCTGCGTGCCAGATCGGCGCGGACGGCGTGCAGAAGGTGGTAGTCGGCGAGCGCTCCGCCGGCGGCGAGCGCGTCCACGAGGGCGAGCCCCGCCGCCGGACCGTCGCGCATCGCGACCGCCACGGCGCGGTTGAGCTCGACGACGGGCGAGCGGTCCGCCTGCAGGAGCAGATCGTAGAGCGAGACGATGCGCCGCCAGTCGGTCTCCTCGGCGCGAGCCGCCCGAGCGTGCTCGGCGGCGATCGCCGCCTGGAGCGAGTAGTGCCCGACCGCCGGGGCGGCCATCGCGCGCGCCGCCAGCGCCCTGCCCTCGGCGAGGGCGGCCGGATCCCAGCGCGATCGATCCTGGTCGGCGAGCAGCACGAGCTCCCCCGACGGCGAGGTGCGCGCCGCGCGGCGGCCCTCGTGGAGGAGCATCAGCGCGAGAATGCCCATCACCTCCGGATCGGGGAGAAGCTGGAGCAGCAGGCGCGCGAGGCGGATCGCCTCGCCCGAGAGATCGGGCCGGACGACGGCCGCGCCCGAGGTGGCCGAGTAGCCCTCGTTGAAGACGAGGTAGACGACGCGCAGCACGGTCTCGAGCCGGTCGGGGAGATCCTCGGGCTCCGGCACCTGGTACGGGATCCGCGCCTCCCGGATGCGGGCCTTGGCGCGGACGATCCGCTGCGCGACCGCCGGCGGGCGGACGAGGAACGCGGCCGCGATCTCCTCGGTCGTGAGCCCGCACACCTCGCGGAGCGTGAGCGCCACCTGCGCGTCGGGCGGCAGCGCGGGGTGACAGCAGGTGAACACCAGCCGCAGGCGGTCGTCCTCCATCGCTCCGGACGTCTCCTCCACGGCGTGCTCCGCGCCCTCGATCCGATCGGCCAGCGCGGCGACCGCCGCGTCGTGCCGGGCGCGGCGGCGGAGCGCGTCGATCGCCTTGAAGCGACCCGCGGACACGAGCCAGGCGCGCGGGCTCCCGGGCACGCCCTCGCGCGGCCAACGCTCCGCCGCGGCGGCGAAGGCCTCGTGCAGCGCCTCCTCGGCGCGATCGAAGTCGCCAAGGAGGCGGATGAGCGTCGCCAGCACGCGGCGCGACTCGGCGCGCCAGACGGCCTCCACGTCGATAACGCGCCCCGACACCATCACCGCCGGACCGGGAACCAGACCTCCAGATCGCCGAGCCCGCTCTGCGGGTCGAACCCTTCCCCGTACCGCTCGAGGAAGTCCGGGTGTCCGGGCCGGTGGTCGGCGACGAGGCCGGACGCCGACAGGCCCCGGCGCCAGATCGCCTCGATGGCCTCGCCAAGCCGGGACACGTGCTCACGGTGCGTGAACACCGCCCAGCGAATCGCCGGCAGGTCGAGGTGCTTCAGCTCGGGCGGGAGCCCGTCGAAGCTCGGCACCTCGACCGCGCAGCGGTACTCGTAGCTGGGGGAGCCGTCGAAGCAGTGGAAGCCCATGCCGTAGGCGACGTGGCCCCCCTGTCCCCCGATGACACCCGAGTCCAGCATCGCCGCGAACCGCTGCCAGAGCGCCGGGATCTCCCGCATGGTCTCGGGCGTGTACCGGCCGCTCAGGCCGGCGAGACGCATGGGCTTCCCCTCCACGAGCCGCGGAGCCTCGAGCACGAGGCCGGTGCTGCCTGCGGTGGTCTCCATCACGACACTCTCCTTTCGGTCTGGGACGACTCTTCCGCCGAAGCGTCGAGCTCGGCGAGGAGGTCACGGATCGGCCGCACCTCGATCCAGCCGTTGCGCGCCGAGGGGATGCCGGCGGCGATCCGGAGGGCCTCTTCCCGGTTCGCCGCCTCGATGAGGAGGAAGCCGCCGAGGTGCTCCTTCGACTCGGCGAACGGGCCGTCGGTGGCGGACATCGTCCCGTTCCGGACGCGCACCAGCGTGGCGGTGTGCTCGAGCTGGAGCGCGCCCGACTCGACCAGCCGGCCGGACGCCCGGAGCCCCTCGTCGTACGCGAGGTGCTCGCGGATGAGCGCGTCCTCCTCGGCGCGGCTCAGGGCGGGGCCACCGTCCTCCCACCGGACCATGCAGAGGAACCTCATGCCGGGCTCCCCGCGGAGGCCGCGTCGCCCTGCTCCGCCGGGTACGAGACGTCCAGGATCGGCCGCACCTCGATCGAGCCGAGCCGCGCAAGCGGGATGCCGGCCGCGAGCTGGACCGCCTCGTTGAGATCCCGCGCCTCGACGATCACCACCCCACCCACCTGCTCCTTCGTCTCGGCGAACGGACCGTCGGTGGTCGCAAGCTTCCCCTCGCGCACACGGACGGTGATGGCCGTCTCCGGGCTCTGCAGCGCCTCGGCCACGACCAGCTGCCCGCGCCGCTGGAGGTCCTTGTCGTAGTCCAGCGAGTCGCGGTCGATCTCGCCCTTCTGCTCGGACGTGAGCGTGTCGAAGATCTTGGCGTCGAAGCAGACCAGGCAGGCGTAGCGCACCGTGCACCTCCATGGCGGCCCTCGTGGCCGCTCGTGCCCTGTAGTCGTCCGGCGAGGGCCGGATTCGACATCGGCCCTGAAGACGCCCAGGAGGGGCGGCGTTCACCGGTGGGGATAAGCGCGGCGTCGGCCCGCGGCACGCCGGCGCCTGCGCCCCGGGCGGGGGCGCGCTGTCGATCCCGGCGCCCATCGATCGACTCACTCGCGAAAGGAGAGACGACAATGCTGATGAACGGTGGAGGGTGGGGTCCGCAGGTTGGTATGGCCGTGCAGCTCCGGGAGCACGGGTATCTGATCGAAGGGCGGGCGCAGCAGGGAGCCGGGGACGCCGGCAGCCCACGGACGAGCCGCGGGGCGCGCAGCCGCGCGATCGTGCTGCGTCTCGCGGCCGCGGGTCTCGCGCTGCTCGTACGGGTGGTCGGAACGCGCGCCTGACGCGGCGCGATCCGCTGATCGCCACCCGCTGGCGATGTAGAACCTTCCACGCATGCGGATCGTGGTCGCTCCGGACTCCTTCAAGGGAAGCGCTTCGGCGCCCGAGGTCGCGCGCGCGATAGAGCGAGGCGTCCGTGCGGTCTTCCCGGACGCGGACGTGGTCCTCGTCCCGATCGCCGACGGCGGCGAAGGTACCGTCGAGGCGCTGGTCGCGGCGACGCGCGGGCGGATCGAGATGCGGACGGTACGGGGCCCGCTCGGCGAGCCTGTCGTGGCCCGCTGGGGCGTGCTGGGCGACGGCGTGACGGCGGTCGTCGAGAC
>JAEZXM010000280.1 GCA_023419875.1 Pseudomonadota bacterium
CTCTCGCTCCGCGGCGGGCCGGTGCGGGTGATCGCGGAGGTGAAGCGGGCGAGCCCCTCGGTCGGCTCCATCGACCCGGGCCTCGACGCGCCCACCCAGGCGCGCCGCTACGCCGGCGCGGGCGCCGCCGCAATCTCGGTCCTCACCGACGGCCCCGGGTTCGGCGGCTCGCTCGACGACCTCCGCGCGGTGCGGGCGGCGGTGGACGCGCCGCTCCTCCGCAAGGACTTCGTGATCGACCGCTACCAGCTCCTCGAGGCGCGCGCCGCCGGAGCGGACGCCGCGCTGCTCATCGTGGCGGCGCTCCTGCCGGAGCCGCTGCGCCGGCTGCTCGACGCCTGCGGCGAGCTCGGGCTCGCGGCGCTGGTGGAGGTGCACGACGAGATCGAGGCCGAGCTGGCCCTCGCGGCCGAGGCGCGGATCGTCGGCGTGAACAACCGCAACCTCCACACCTTCGTCGTGGACCTCGCGACCTCCGAGAAGGTCCTCCCCATGCTGCCGGCGGACGTCCGCGGCGTCGCCGAGAGCGGCGTCAAGACGCCCGCCGACGCGCTCCGCCTCCGCCGCGCCGGCGCCGCGAACCTGCTCGTGGGCGAGGCGCTCGTACGGGCCGAGGACCCGGGGCGGCTGCTCCGGGAGATGTGCGGGGAGGGTGGGAGGGGCAAGTGACCGTCCTCGTGAAGATCTGCGGGATCACGCGCGTCGAGGACGCGCTCGCGGCGGTGCGGCTCGGGGCGGACTGGATCGGCTTCAACTTCTGGCCGCGGTCGCGCCGCTACATCGCCCCGGCCGCCGCGGCGGCGATCGTCGCGGCGCTCCCCCCGGCGGTGCTGCCGGTGGGTGTCTTCGTGGACCCGACCGCGGACGAGCTCGCCGAGGCCGTCCGCGCCTCGGGGGTGCGGTCGGCGCAGCTCCACGGCGACGAGCCGCCGGAGCTCTGCGCCGCGTCGCCGGTGCCGGTGGTGAAGGGCATCCGGGTCCGCGACGCGCACTCGCTCGCCCAGCTCGCCACCTACGAGGTCGCGGGCTTCCTGCTCGACTCCGCCACGCCCGGCTACGGCGGGAGCGGCACCCCCTTCGACTGGGCGCTCGCGGCCGAGGCCGCGGCGGCGGTGCCGCTCTGGCTCGCGGGCGGGCTCACCCCCGAGAACGTGGGCGAGGCGGTGAAGCGCGTCCGCCCGCGCGGCGTGGACGTGGCGAGCGGCGTCGAGTCAGCGCCGGGCGTGAAGGACCTCGCGAAGATGGAGGCGTTCATCAGGAACGCGAAGGCAGCCTAGAAAGGAAGACACAGTGACCAGCATGGCGCTCCCCGACGATCGGGGAAGGTTCGGCGAGTACGGCGGCCGCTTCGTGCCGGAGACCCTGGTCCCGGCCCTCGACGAGCTCACGGGCGCCTGGCGCGAGGCCCGCGCCGATCCGTCCTTCCAGGCCGAGCTCGACGAGCTGCTCGCCCGCTACGCCGGCCGCGAGACGCCGATGACGGAGGCCCGCCGCATGAGCGCGGAGGTGGGCGGTTGCCGCGTGCTCCTGAAGCGCGAGGACCTCTGCCACACCGGCTCGCACAAGCTCAACAACACGCTCGGCCAGGTGCTGCTCGCGAGGCGCATGGGGAAGAAGCGGATCATCGCCGAGACCGGCGCCGGCCAGCACGGTGTCGCCACCGCCACGGTGGCGGCGCTCTTCGGCTTGCCCTGCGAGGTCTACCAGGGCGCCGTGGACGTCCAGCGCCAGGCGCTCAACGTCTTCCGGATGCAGCTCCTGGGCGCGCGCGTCGTCCCGGTGGAGTCCGGCTCGCGCACGCTCAAGGACGCGATGAACGAGGCCCTGCGCGACTGGGTCACCAACGTCCGCGACACGTACTACATCATCGGCTCGGTCGCGGGGCCGCACCCGTACCCGGCGCTGGTGCGCACCTTCCAGTCGGTGATCGGGCGCGAGGCGCGGCGGCAGGTGCAGGAGCTCGCCGGACGCCTGCCGGACGCGGTGGTCGCCTGCGTGGGCGGCGGCTCCAACGCGATGGGGATCTTCAGCGCGTTCGTCCCGGACGAGACGGTGAAGCTCGTCGCGGCGGAGGCGGCGGGGCACGGGCTCTCGACCGGCCGGCACGGCGCGTCGCTCGCGAAGGGGACGCCGGGCGTGCTCCACGGCTCCCGCAGCTACGTGCTCCAGGACGCGGACGGCCAGATCGCCGAAGCCCATTCGATCAGCGCCGGCCTCGATTATCCCGGCGTCGGGCCGGAGCTCTCCTGGCTCAAGGACCGCGGCCGGCTGACGCTCCTGCCGCAGACCGACGCCGAGGCGCTCGACTCGTTCCAGTACCTCGCGCGCCAGGAGGGCATCATCCCGGCGCTCGAGAGCGCCCACGCCGTCTCTGCGGCCCGGAAGCTCGCCCGCGAGCTCGGGCCGGGCGGGCTCATCGTCGTGAACGTCTCCGGCCGCGGCGACAAGGACGTCGAGCAGGTCCGGGCGATGCTCGCACCGCCCGCGAAGAGTCGCCCCCGCGCCCGCGCCAGGAACGGAGCCCGCACGTGAGCCCGCTCGCCAGGCCCTCGCCCGGACCCACCGCCGTGGACCGCCTCCAGACCGCCTTCGACCGCTGCCGCGCCGCACGCGAGTCGGCGCTCGTCACCTACGTGATGGCCGGCGACCCCGACCCGGCCACCTCCCTGGCCATGGCCCTCGCCTGCGTCGCCGGCGGCGCGGACCTCCTCGAGCTGGGCGTGCCGTTCTCGGATCCCATCGCCGACGGCCCGACCATCCAGGCCGCGGCGCAGCGCGCGCTCGCGCGGAAGACGACCCTCGACGACGTGCTCGACATCGCCGCCAAGGTGCGGGCCCGCTCGCAGATCCCGATCGCGCTCATGGGGTACCTGAACCCGATGATCGCCCGGGGCGTCGATCGCCTGGTGCAGGGCTGCCGCACGGCCGGCGTGGACGCGCTGATCGTGCCCGACCTGTTGCCCGAGGAGGCCGGCGCGCTCGCGGCGGCGGCCGCCCCGGCCGGCGTGAAGCTCGTCTACCTGCTCGCGCCGACGTCCAACCCGGCGCGGGTGGAGGCGGCGGCGCGCGCCGCGACCGGCTTCCTCTACTTCGTCTCGGTGACCGGCGTGACCGGCGCAAGGGCGACGCTCCCCGCCGAGATCGGCCCGATGGTGGCCGCGATCCGCAAGGCCACGCCGCTGCCGGTGGTGATCGGGTTCGGCGTCTCATCGCCGGAGCAGGCGCGGACGCTGGGCGCCCTCGCCGACGGCGTGGTGGTGGGGAGCGCGATCGTGAACCGGATCGCGGAGGGCGGGACC
>JAEZXM010000288.1 GCA_023419875.1 Pseudomonadota bacterium
CCTCCAGGACCACCCCGACGATCCGCCATTCGGTCGGCCTGCCGTCCAGGGACAGACGAACGCGGTCGCCGAGCTTCGCGGGCGCGACCTGGCTCATGACGTTCGGCGTCAACACGACGGCGTCGACGTCGTCGCTCCTGAGCCAGCGCCCCGCGATCACCGGAAACCGGACCATGTCCGTCCGTGGGGGGACGCCGTACAGCGCGAAGCTGCCGTGCCCGCGGTCGGGATAGGTCCGTTTCACGTCCAGGCGCCCGGCGTGCGCGACCGCCGTCTCGCTGTACTGCCAGACCTCGAAGGCCCGGATCCCGCCCACCGGGCCGAGCGCCTGCGCGATCCGATCGGCGGGAACCGCCTCGCCGAGCAGGAAGTCCGCGTCGTACCGGCGGTCCACCTGCACGTGATCGGCCATCGCGCGCCAGCCTTCCTGCACGCTCACCGCCGTCAGGAAGAGGGCGCCGCCGGCCGAGAGCAGCGCGAGCGAGAGCACCAGGCGGCCGCGGCGGCGGAACATGTTCCGGGCCGCGAGGAGATAGGGCAGGGCGACGCCGCCGAGCAGCGCCAGCGCCCGATCGAAGCGGCGCGCGCCGAACGATCCGCCGACCCCGTTCCCGCCCAGCGCCTCCCGCACGCTCGTCCGGCTCGCCCTCACCACCGCGGGCAGGGAGGTCGCAAGCGGCAGGAGCAGGGCGGCGGCGACCAGGACCGCGTAGACCCACGCCGGGATCGCCGTGCTGGTGACCGTGTAGTTCATCGTGTCCGCCATCTGGTGCGCCAGCCTCCTCGCGGCGACCACTCCGGGCGGGAGGCCCACCGCGAGCGAGAGGCCGCCGAGGGCGAGCAGCTGCGTGACGTACATCGCCGCGATCTGTCCGCTCCGCGCGCCGACGGCCTTCATGATGCCGATCTCGCGGACCTGCCGGGCGAGGATCGCCTGGAGGACGGCGGCCACGAGGATCGCCGACAGCACGAGCGCGAGGGTCGAGAGGCTCAGGAACCCGCGCAGGCCGGACAGGATCTGGCGCTCGTGAGGGTGCTGCCCCGGTGGCGGCACCTTGACGGCATGGACCTCGACGCCCCGGCCCTGGAGGAACGTCGCGAGCTCCAGCGCCTTCGCGTCGACGATCGGGGTGCGGAGCGGGTTGCCCTGGAGCAGGACGCGCAGCTCGTCGAGGACCGGGGGCTCGCCGAGGCCGGCCAGCGTCTCGCGGGTGATGTAGCCGTACCCGGTCTGCTCCTGCCAGGAGGGCGCGAGCGTCGTGTCGTGCACGATGCCGGCGATCGCCACGGCGCGCGCCGAGCCGTGGGGCGTCTTGACCGTCACCGTTCCGCCCTCGCCCGCTTGCAGGAAGTCGATGGCCTTGCGCTCGATCAGCATGCTGCCGGCCGGCGGCGGCCAGGCGCCCGAGTCGCGGGTGAAGGTGTTGAGGCGCATGCCGCCGAAGTCGTCCACGACGAAGAGCAGCATGCGCATCCACTCGTCGCCGACCTGCGCCCGGGCCTCGACGACCGCCCGGGCTTCGGCCACGGCGATGCCCGGGAAGCGCCGCGCGGCGGCAAGGACGTCGGGGGTGACCTCGCCGGCCTCGATCGTCGCCGAGGCCGGACTCGTCCGGGCGTAGTTGACGGTGATCTCGCGGCGGACGATGCCGTATGCGCCCAGCATCGTGCTGACCGTGAAGACCCCGGCCGAGAGGGCGACGAGCAGGGCGAGCGCGCGTCCCTTGTAGGCGACCACGTCGCGGAGCGACTTCCTCCACCTGGTGTCGATCGTCACGGCGAGACTCCGGTCCGTGCTTCGCCTTCGATCCGGCCGTCGGCGAGGGAGATGATCCGGTCCACCGCGCCCGCGATCTCGCGCTCGTGGGTGACGACCACGACCGTCGTTCCAGAGGCGGCGAGATCGGCGAACAGGTCGAGGATCCGGTCGGCGGTGTGGGAGTCGAGGTTCCCGGTCGGCTCGTCCGCGACCAGGATCGGCGGGGCATTGGCCAGCGCACGGGCGATGGCCGCGCGCTGCTGCTGCCCGCCGGACAGCGTCGCCGGCAGCTTGTCCGCCTGATCGGCGATGCCGACGCGGTCGAGGAGGGCGAGAGCTCGCGGGCGGCGTTCGCGCACGGGGTAGGTCGCCCCGAGGTCCATCGGGAGGATGACGTTCTCCGCGATGGTGAGCGTGGGCAGCAGCTGGAAGAACTGGAAGACGACCCCGACGTTCCTCCCGCGCCATGCCGCGAGCCGGGACTCGCCGAGCTCGCCGAGCCGGGCCCCGGCGACGCGGACGTCGCCGGAGGTCGGACGATCGATCCCCGCGATCATGTTGAGGAGCGTCGACTTGCCGCTGCCCGACTTCCCGACGATGGCGACGAGCTCCCCCTGCGCGATCTCCATCGTCACCCCGTGGAGCGCCCGGAATGGGCCGGCCGCTGCCTCGTACGCCTTGACCACGTCCCGCAGGTGCACGACGGGTCCCTCGAGCTTCACCGTTCCATCGGTCATGAGGGCACTATAAGTAAGCACCGGCTCATTTATGTAGAGTGGATGTGAAGTTGTATGAAGAGGAACAGGAGCGATGACGCGTCCCAGGACCATTTCCGACGAGGAGCTGCTGGCGGTCGCCCGGAGGATCTTCCGCGACGAGGGGCGCACGGCGTCGACGCGTGCCATCGCCCGGGAGGCGGGGATCTCGGAGGGGGTCCTCTACCAGCGCTTCGGCAGCAAGGAGGAGCTCTTCTTCGCGTCGATGGCGCCCGGCGAGCCGGACATCGACGCCTTGCTCGGGCCGGAGCCTCCGGACGAGGAGGCCTCCAGGTTCCTGAAGCAGGTCATCGTGCGCATGGCGGAGTACTTCGGCGAGGTGATCCCGCTCGCGATCCAGATCATGGCGTTTCCCTCGACGCACCACGCGGGCATGAAGCGCGCACGATCCGCGCTGGCCGAGGTGCGGCGGGCGCTGGCGGCCCGGCTGGAGTGGTTCGAGTCTCGAGGGCTCATCCGGCCGGCCACCGCGCGGCGCACGGCGCAGCTGCTCATGAGCCTCGCCCACGACTGGGCGGTCGCCCACGCGGGGCTCCACCCGGCGAGCGGCCACGAGCTCGCGGACCTCGAGGAGATGGCCGAGATCGTCTGGAAGGGCATCGGCCGCACGACGCGGGCGCGGCGCGGGTAGTTTCCCACGCGCCGGTTGGCCTCGCGTCCCTCGGCGGATGAACTCAGCCTGCCCGTCCGTGCACCAGCCGGAATCCCATCTCCGTCCCCATCCCCAAGACGTATCCGAGCTGGATGTTGAGGAAGCCGAGCGTCTCCAGCCAGCGCGCGTTCCGGAGCGGACCCGCGTCCACCGCGTCGAAGCCGACGTCGCGCGCGAGCGCGAGCACACGCTCCTTCGCCCCGGCGTCGTCGCCCGCGGCGAAGGCGGTGAGCTGCTGTCCGGCGGCGCGTCCCGAGTCCATCGTCCCCGCGAAGACGGTATTGAACGCCTTCACGACCTTCGCGCGCGGTACCTTCTTCTGCAGCTCCTCCGCGCCGCTCGTCGTGCAGCCGAGGGCGAGCTGCATGTCCTCCGTGAGCGCGTTCGTGACGTCCACGACGACCTTGCCGTCGATGCTGCTCCCGAGCTGGGCGACGACGGACCCGACCGCGCCGAACGGTACGGCGAGGAAGACCACGTCCGCCCAGCCGGCCAGCTCCTTCAGCGTCGCCGGCTCCTTCCCTGCCACCCGCACCTGGTACCCGACCCTCTCGAGGCCCCGCCGGAGCGCGCTCCCCACGTTTCCAGCGCCCACGATCCCGACCATCGCCTTGCTCGCCATCGGCCCTCCCGCTCACCCGTTCCGAGTTGAAGGATGCTCACGGCCGCCGTGCGGGGGGCGCGCCCCCCCCACGCCCCCCCCCCCGCCCCCCCGCCGGCTGCGG
>JAEZXM010000311.1 GCA_023419875.1 Pseudomonadota bacterium
GAGCGGCTCGACGGCCGACCGCGCCGGCTCGGGCCGCAGGGTGGCCCGGGGCGCGGGGGAAGGCGCCGCCGCCTCGGCCTCGAGCCGCTGAATCTCGACCTCGATGGATCGCGCGTCCCGCATGAACCCGCCCATGAGCTCCGAGATCTTCGCGTCGATCTCTGCGCGCTCCTCGTCCAGCCGGGCCTTCTCCTCCCGCGCTCCCGCCGCCTCGGGTGTGGCCTCCCACTCGTCGAGCCGACGCCGCCATTCGGCGACCACCGCGTCCGCGTCGGCGAGCCGACCGAGAGCCTCCTTGAGCTCCGAGAGCTTCGTGACGCCGGCGGCCTTCATCGCCGCCTGCACCTCGGCCGCGTCGCGGGCGTACTGCGCCTCGACCTTCTTCTCCCAGTCGTCCACGATCCGCCGCCGGCGCGAGCGGCGTTCCCACTCCTCGAGCGACCCGACCCACCGGAACGCCACCCACGCGCCCCAGGCCGGCGCGAGCCCTGCGAGGATCGCGAAGAAACGGGCCACGGTGTCGCTCCGCCGCAGCAGGAGGGCGACCACGACCAGCGCCACCGCTCCACCCGCGCTCGCCCAGAAGCTCGGGTCGAGCCAGAAGGGTTTGGGCGGCCCCGCCGCCTCCGCCTCGTCCATCGCCGAGCGTTCCGCGCCGACGCGGGCGAGGGCCTCCTCGCGCTTGGCGGTGGCCTTCTCGTGCTGCACGATCCGCGCCTGCACGTCCCCGAGGGAAGCCGCCAACTCGGCCAGCGGCGCGAGCTCGGCCCGGGCCTCCTCCGCCTTCGTGAGCCCTTCCCGGACCTGGGCGCCGCCCTTGAGGAGCTCCTCCGCCTTGAACGCGCGGTGCTGGTTCTCGTCCGCCTGCGCCTGAAGCTTCTCGGCGATCCTGGCCTTCGAGAGCTCGGCGCGAAGCTGGGCGATCCGCTTCCTGACCTGCTCCGGGGTGAGCCCGGAGCGCGCCTGCTGGAGCGCGGCGGACGCCCCTGCCATCGCTCCGCCGGATTGCCGCGAGGGGAGCTCGGCCGCGGAGATCGTGAGCAGCGCGCCAAGCCGCGCCGCGGGGGGCACGCCGACCGTCCCACGGAGGAAGTCGGCGATCTCCTCGAGGTCGTTCGCGACCAGCGCGAACGAGCGCTTCTCGGCCTCGAACCGGTGGAGCTGCGCGCCGCCCAGGAAGTCCCGGACCAGACGATACGTGATGCGATCGTTGCCGACGAGCGTGAGGCCGGCGCGGAGCGAGCCGCTGGACGCGGTGCCCGAGGGACGAGGCAGGGCGTCGGCGTCGCGGGGATCGGGATAGAAGAGCGCCTCGAGCAGGCGGCGGAGCGCAGGACCGTCGGCTGCGACGACGTTGTAGCCCGGCCGCAGCGTGGCGCGGCCGCCGGCCGGCGCCACACCACGGATGCCCTGGGCTGCGAACTCGAGCAGGATCACGCCTGGGGTGGAATGTTACCGCCCCGGGGCGCGCCAGGGGAACCCTTATCCCGGTCCCGCGGTGAAGGTCAGGCCTGCGGCGCAGGCGCGGCGTCCTCGACTCCACCCTCTTCCTGGTGGAGGCGAGCGGCCTTCCCCTGGAGCTCACGCAGGTAGTAGAGGCGCGAGCGACGGACCTCGCCGTGGCTCATGACCTCGATGTGGTCGATGCGCGGGCTGTGGACCGGGAACATGCGCTCGACGCCCACCCCGTAGCTCACCTTCCGAACGGTGAACATCGAGGAGCCGGGCTGGCCCTTGCGGTATGCGATCACCACGCCCTCGAAGACCTGGATGCGCTCCTTGTCGCCTTCGCGGATCTTCGTGTGGACCCGGACGGTGTCGCCCGACCGCATGGCCGGAATGTCCTTCCGGAAGTACTTCGCCTCGATGTCGGCAATCGCTTTGCGCTGCATGGGTGGCTCCTTTTACAGCTCGTCGTCCCCGGCGTCGAGGAGCCGGAGATCGGACTCGGTGAGCCGGAGCCTCTCGAAGAGGTCCGGCCGTCGCGCCCGCGTCGCCCGCAGCGACTCCCGCCGCCGCCAGCGCTCGATGCGCTTGTGGTCGCCGGAGAGGAGGATCTCCGGGACCTTCATCCCGCGGTACTCGGGAGGGCGCGTGTAGTGTGGGTGCTCGAGCAGCGGTTCGCCTTCGCTCGCGAAGCTCTCCGCGCCGGCGGAGGCGACGTTGCCGAGCACGCCCGGCACCATCCGCGCGGTCGCATCCACGACGCAGAGCGCCGCCAGCTCACCGCCGGTGAGCACGAAGTCTCCCAGGGAGACCTCCATGTCGACGACCGCACGCACCCGCTCGTCCACTCCTTCGTACCTGCCGCACACCAGGATGAGCCTTCCCTGCTCGGCGAAACGCCGCGCCAGCCCCTGATCCAGCCGCCGGCCGCCCGGCCCGAGGAGCACCGCCGTGGCACCCGGCATCCGCGCCCGCGAGGCCTCGATCGCCTCGGTGAGGGGCTCCGGCTTCATCACCATGCCGGCGCCCCCACCGTAGGGAGCATCGTCGGCGACCCGGTGCCTGCCGGCGGCGTACGAGCGGATGTCGATCACCCGCACGTCGAGGAGCCCGGTCTCCCGCGCCTTCCCGAGGATGCTCTCCTCGAGGTACCCGGTACACGTGCCCGGGAACAGCGTCAGGATGTCGATCTCGAGCGCCACCAAGGAATCCCTTCCCGGCCCTCCTTCTCTTCGCTCACGGCTCCAGGAGGCCCTCTGGCGGATCGACCACGATACGCCCCGCCGCCCGGTCCACCTCCACGTAGGGCGCGAGCGGCACGAGCCGCTCACCCCTGGGGCCTACCACCACGAGCACGTCCACCCCGCCCGTCTCGTAGAGCCCCGTCACCCTACCGATCTCCTCGCCGGCCGACGTCAGCACCGGCAGGCCCTCGAGATCGGCCCAGAAGAACTTTCCTTCGCCCGCCTCACCGAGGTCCTCGCGGAGCGCCCACACCACCGCGCCCACCCAGTCCTCGGCGGAGGTCCGGTCCGAGATCCCCTCGACCGCGACCACCCACAACCGCCCTTGCGCCCTCGCCTTCACTATCCGGTGCATCATCGGGTCCTGCCCCTGCTTCTCCAGCCCGACCCGCCTGAGCGACCCCAGGGCCCCTTCCGTTCCCGCCACCCCCAGCAGGCCCTCGAGGCCCACGGCCCGGACGACCTTACCGATCCGGACCAGGCCCACGACGGATCAGTCGAGGATGTCCAGCACCACCCGCCTCCCTTCGCGGCGGGCGGCCAGGTCGAGCAGCGTCCGGAGCGCCTTCGCGGTCCGGCCACCGCGCCCGATGACGCGCCCCAGATCGTCCTCGGCCACCGAGAGCTCGAGCACGGTCGAGCGGTCCCGCTCGATCGCGTCGACCTTCACGGCGCCCCGGTCCTCGACGAGTTCCCGGGCCAGCCAGAGAACGAGATCGCGCACCGCTCGCTCCCTAGGCCTTCGCCTTGGTCGCTGCGCCGGTGGCCGGCTTGGCCTTCGCCGCCCGCTTCAGGATCATCGCCACCGTCGGGCTCGGACGCGCGCCGACCTTGAGCCAGTGCTCCACCCGCTCCGCCTTGAGCTCGATGCGCTCCGGCTTCTGTGTGGGATCGTAGAGGCCGACGTCCTCGAGGTACCGGCCGTCCCGCGGCCTGCGCGAGTCGGTCGCCACCACGTGGTAGAAGGGCGCCTTGTGCGTGCCGGCCCGGGAGAGCCGAAGAACCACTGCCATGTGTTCGCCTCCTGGCGGTCCGGCTACCCGGCCGCAGCCTTCCTGGTCTTCTTCGCGGGCTTGGCCGGCTCGGCCTTCTCGGTCTTCTTGCCCTGGTCGGACTTGGCCTTCTTGCCCTTCGCCGGCTCCTCGGGGGCGGCGGCCTGCGTCCGCTCCACGAGCTCGATCACTGCCATCTCGGCGTTGTCGCCCGCCCGGCGCCCCACCCGCACGATCCGCGTATAGCCGCCCGCGCGCTCGGCGAAACGCGGCCCGATCGTCGCGAACAGCTTGTTCAGCACCTCCACGTCCCGGATCTCGACGTTCGCCTGGCGGCGCGCGTGCGGCGAAGCCTTCTTCGCGAGGGTGATCACCTTCTCGGCGAAGCGCTTCAGCTCCTTGGCCTTCGGCGTGGTGGTGACGATCTTCTCGTGACGGAACAGGCTCGTCGCCATGTTCTTGAGCATGGCCGTGCGGTGCTCGGTGGTGCGATCGAGCCGGCGGCCGACGATGCGGTGCTTCATCTCGTTCTCCTCGATCCGAACGCGCGGGTCCC
The DNA here is from genome assembly GCA_023419875.1 of Pseudomonadota bacterium. GTDB lineage: Bacteria > Myxococcota > Myxococcia > Myxococcales > Anaeromyxobacteraceae > Anaeromyxobacter. The sequence goes on from JAEZXM010000311.1 coordinate 4,239, forward strand.
GGCGGTCAGGCCTTGGGCGCGCCCTGGGGCTGCGACTTGGGCGGCCAGTTCTCGAGCTTCATGCCGAGGGAGAGGCCCATCTCGGCCAGGATCTCCTTGATCTCCTTCAGCGACTTCCGGCCGAAGTTCTTGGTCTTCAGCATCTCGGCCTCGGTCTTGAGGACGAGATCGCCGATCGTCTTGATGTTCGCGTTCTGCAAGCAGTTCGCGCTGCGAACCGAGAGCTCCAGCTCGTCCACCGAGCGGAAGAGGTTCTCGTTCAGCTTCTGCTCCTCGACGGGCTTCACCTCCTCGGCGGGCTCCTCGGCCTCGTCGAAGTTGATGAAGATGGCGAGCTGCTCGCGGACGATCTTGGCGGCGTAGGCCACCGCGTCGTTCGGGGCGACGGAGCCGTCCGTCCAGATCTCGAGGGAGAGCCGGTCGTAGTCGGTCTGCTGGCCCACGCGGGCGTTGGTGACCTGGTAGTTCACCTTGCGGATGGGGCTGAAGAGCGCGTCGATGGGGATGGTACCGATGGGAGAACCGGCCACCTTGTTCTTCTCCGCGGGCACGTAGCCGCGGCCGCGCCGAGCGGTGAACTCCATCCGGACGCCGCCGCCCTCGCTGATCGTGAACAGGTGGTGGCCCGGATTCAGGATCTCCACCTGGCCGTCCGCCTGGATGTCGCCCGCCTTGATCTCGCGGGGGCCGTCCGCCTCGATCCGGAGGGTCTTCACCTCGTTGGTGTGGATCTGAAGGAGGACTTCCTTGAGGTTGAGGATGATGTCGGTGACATCCTCGGCGACCTCGGGGATCGTCATGAACTCGTGCTCCACCCCCTCGATCTTCACCGAGGTGATGGCCGCGCCCTGCAGGCTCGAGAGCAGCACGCGGCGGAGCGAGTTGCCGAGGGTGATGCCGAATCCGCGCTCCAGGGGCTCGGCGATGAACTTGCCGTACGTGTTGGAGAGGCTCTCCTGGTCCACGACCAGGCCGCGGGGCTTGATGAGGTCCCGCCAGTTCTTCGTGACGATGGAATCCACTGCCATGGGCTGTCTCCTCGGGCCGCCGTCCCCTCCCACGCGCGCTCAGCCAAGCGCCGGGGAACCGTGAGACGCGCGACCTCCTCTTGAAGAAGCGGACGGACCTGTCGTTCGGGCCCGCCCGCGGAATGTCTGCTACTTCGAGTAGAGCTCGACGATGAGCTGCTCCTGGATCGGCATGGTGATGTCCTCGCGCGTCGGCGAGGTCTTGACCGTGCCCTTGAAGCCGCCCTTGTCCAGCTCGAGCCACGCCGGGACGCCGCGGCGGTCCACCGCCTCGAGGGCCTCGGTGATCCGCACCACCTTCTTGGAGCGATCCTTGAGCTCGACCTTGTCGCCGGCGCGGCAGAGATAGCTCGGGATGTTCACCTTGCGGCCGTTCACCTGGAAGTGGCCGTGGCGCACGAGCTGCCGGGCCTCGTTGCGGGTGTCCGCGAAGCCGAGCCGGAAGACGACGTTGTCGAGGCGCAACTCCAGCGTCTGCAGGAGGTTCTCGCCGGTCTTGCCCTTGGCGGCGGCGGCGTCCTGGTAGGCGTGCCGGAAGCCGGCCTCGAGCACGCCGTACATCCGCTTCACCTTCTGCTTCTCGCGGAGCTGCACGCCGTACTCGGAGAACTTGGTCCTCCCCTGGCCGTGCTGACCGGGCGGATACGGGCGGCGCTCGATGGCGCACTTGTCCGTGTAGCAGCGGTCGCCCTTCAGGTACATCTTGAGGTTCTCGCGGCGGCAGAGGCGGCAAAGACTGTCGTTGTAACGGGCCACGCGTGTTCTCCTGAGGTGATCAGACCCGGCGGCGCTTCGGAGGCCGGCACCCGTTGTGCGGGATCGGCGTCACGTCGCGGATCACGGTGATCTTGAGGCCGGCGGCGGCGAGGGCGCGGAGGGCTGACTCTCGCCCTGCGCCCGGACCCTTCACCAGCACCGAGACGGTCTTGAGGCCGTGCTCCATCGCCTTCGCCGCCGCGTCGCCTGCGGCCACCTGCGCCGCGAACGGCGTCGACTTGCGGGAGCCCTTGAACCCGCGGGCGCCGGCGCTCGACCACGCGATCACGTTGCCGGTCGGGTCCGTGATGGTGATCTGAGTGTTGTTGAACGTCGAGGCGATGTGGACGATGCCCGTCGCGATGTTCTTCTTGACCCGCTTCTTCCCCTTCTTCGGGGTGACGGGCGACGCAACGATGGGCTCGATCCCGCCGAGGTTGGGCGCCGCGGGTGCGGCCGCCTCTTCCTTCTTGGGCTCTGCCGGTGCCTTGGTCTGCTTCTCGTCAGCCACGCTCATGTCTCCGGGTTCGCGGGTGGGCTAGGCCTTGGGCGCTGGCGCGGCGGCGGCGGGCGCCTTGCGCACGAGCCCCTTCTTCGGGCCCTTGCGCGTGCGGGCGTTGGTGTGGGTCCGCTGACCGCGGACCGGAAGGCCCTTGCGGTGGCGCAGGCCACGGTAGCAGCCCAGGTCCATGAGCCGCTTCACGTTGAGGGAGACCTCGCGACGGAGGTCGCCCTCGACCTTCACGTTCTGGTCGATGGTCTCGCGGATGCGCCGGACCTCGTCGTCCGTCAGGTCCTTCGTGCGCGTGATCGGATTCACGTTCGCGCGCTCGAGGATGAGCTTCGAGGTCGTCTTCCCGATTCCGTAGATGTACTGCAGGCTGACCTCGATCCGCTTCTCGCGGGGAAGGTCTACGCCGGCGATGCGAGCCATTCGCTTCTCTCCCAGTGACGCGGGCTGTCAGCCCTGACGCTGCTTGTGGCGGGGATTGGCCGGGCAGATGATCCGCACGGTGCCCTTGCGCTTCACGACCTTGCACTTGTCGCAGATCTTCTTCACCGACGCGCGGACCTTCATGACCGCCTCCGATGCTCCTCGAGAGACAAAAACACCCGCCGCAACGTCCGGCGGGGGTGGCGGCCGGAGGCTCGACGTCTCGCCCCGCTAGCCGCCCGGATCTTCCGGGCTTTCCCGGCAAGGCCACCACGCTTTGAGCGCCTTGCGAAGCGGGCCCTATAACACATGCATTTACCCCGTGCAAGGCGTAACCCGGTGCGGAATGCCCCGGGCCCGAGGCCGGCTCGGGGTGCCCGCAGGGACGCCTCCGCGCGGGAGGCGCCCTCGTCTACTTCTTCACCCCCAGCACCCGTAGGGTGGCCGCCAGGATGCCCTCCGTGGTCCCAGCGCCGTCCACCTCGGCGAGCAGCCCATGCTCGCGATAGTGGCGCTCGAGCGGCTCGGTCTTGGTCCTGTACTCGGCGAGCCGGACTCGGACGTTCTCCGGCTTGTCGTCTGGGCGCTGGGCGAGCTCCGCCCCGTCGACGTCGCAGAGCCCGGCCCGCTTCGGCGGTTTTTGGGACACGTGATAGACCGCCCCGCACCGCGGACAGCTCCGGCGACCACTGATACGCTCCACCACCATCTCCTCGGTCACCTGGTAGGAGATCACGCGGTCGAGCTTTCGTCCTAGCGACCGGAGCAGGCCGTCCAGGTACTGCGCCTGGGGTACCGTCCGTGGATAGCCGTCCAGGATGAAGCCCTTCGCCACGTCGGCACTGGCGAGCCGGTCCTTCACGAGCGCGTTCGTCACCTCGTCGGGCACGAGCTGGCCGGCGGCGGTGATGGCCTTGACCTGCTGGCCGAGCTGGGTGTTCCGGGCGATGTGATCGCGGAACATGTCGCCCGTCGAGATGTGGGGAACGCCGAGCTCCGCGACGAGGAGCTTCGCCTGGGTTCCCTTGCCCGCGCCGGGGGCGCCGAGGAGGATGAGGATCACGCGTTCTCCTGAAAAAGCGCGGCCGCCCTCGCGGGCGGCCGGATGGAAAGGTCGGTAGGCAGGGTCACGCGCCGACGGGGCTCGTGGTGGTACGCGCCCGGCCACGGATGCGCGGGCCGCGCGGACCGGTGAAGCCCTCGTAGTGGCGCGTGATGAGGTGACCCTCGATCTGCTGCACGGTGTCGAGCGCCACGCCCACGACGATGAGGAGCGAGGTGCCACCGAAGGCCAGATTGAAGCCCCCTCGGATCAGGTAGTGCGGCAGCACGCAGACGATCGACAGGTAGATCGCGCCCCCGAAGGTGATCCGCGAGAGGACACGATCGATGTACTCGGAGGTGGCGCGCCCGGGCCGGATGCCCGGCACGTACCCGCCGAACTTCTTGAGGTTGTCGGCCACGTCCACCGGGTTGAAGGTCACCGCCGTGTAGAAGTAGGCGAAGAAGATGATGAGCACGACGTAGATCGTGTCGTACACGGGCAGGCCCGGGTTGAGCTGGTCGGTGAACACCCGGATCCCCGGGAAGACGCTGGTCAGCGTGGCCGGGAACATGAGCAGCGACGAGGCGAAGATCGGGGGGATCACGCCCGAGGTGTTCACCTTCAGCGGCAGGTGGGTGGACTGGCCGCCGTACAGCTTCTGTCCCACCATTCGCTTCGCGTACTGCACCGGGATGCGTCGCTGGCCTCGCTCCACGAACACGATGCCGGCGATCACGGCCACCATGATGAGTCCGATGAGCACGAGCTTGGGCGCGCCCAGGGGCTCGCCGCTCCCGCCGCCCCGGCCGGTGAAGAGATCGTACGCGGCGCTCGGGATCCGCGCCACGATGCCGGCGAAGATGATGAGCGAGATGCCGTTTCCGACCCCGCGCTCGGTGATCTGCTCGCCCATCCACATGATGAAGGCCGTGCCGGCCGCGAGCGAGACCATCGCCAGCAGCCGGAAGCTCCAGCCCGGAGAGACCACCACCGCGACGTTGTCCGCGCCGGTCGTGTTCTCGAGGTAGGTCGCGATGCCGTAGCCCTGGATGGCCGCCAGGAAGACGGTGAGATACCGACTGTACTGGGTGATCTTCCGCCGCCCGAGCTCGCCTTCCTTCTGCAACGCCTCGAGCGTCGGGATCACGACGGTGAGGAGCTGGAGGATGATGGAGGCCGAGACGTAGGGCATGATCCCGAGCGCGAAGATCGAGGCCTGCTCGATCGCGCCGCCCGAGAAGAAGTTCATCATGTCCAGGAAGGTGTTGCTGACCTGGCTCATGGCGCTGCGGTTCACGCCCGGCGTGGTGACGAAGGTGCCCAGCCGGTAGACGGCCAGCATCCCCAGCGTGAAGAGCAGCCGCTTCCTCAGCTCGGCGATCTTGAAGATGTTGACGATCCCGCTGGCGATGGCCATCGCGCTTCCTTTCGGCCTCTGGCTACTTGGCGGCGGCCGCGCGCTTGGCGGCCTTGGCCTTCTGGTGCATCGTCATGAGCGGCGGGAGGAGCTCGACCGCGCCGCCGGCGCCCTCGATGGCAGCCCGCGCGCCCGCCGTGATCCGGTTCACCTTGACCGTGACCGCGCTCTTGAGCTCGCCGCCGCCCAGGACGACGACGCCGTCGCGGTTCCCGCGAATGAGGCCGGCCGCCTTGAGGGCCGCGGCGTCGAGGGTCCCGGAGAGGCCTTCGAGGTCGCCCACCTTGACCTCCTCGAGGTCCAGGCGGAACACGTTCTTGAAGCCGAACTTCGGGAGCCTGCGCTGGAGCGGCATCTGGCCGCCCTCGAACCCCTCGAAGTGCATGTTGCCGGTGCGGGCCTTCTGGCCCTTGCCGCCGCGCCCGGCGGTCTTGCCGAGGCCGGAAGCCTGGCCGCGGCCGACGCGAGTCTTCGGGCGGTGCGCGCCCTTGGGCGCCTTCAACTGATGGAGGGACATGGATTCGTCTCCTTTTATCGCACGGGCCGAGGGCCTGTCACGGGCGAGCGAGCGTTGCCTTGCGCGCCTTGCGGCCCTGCGGCGGCGGCGCGTCGACACGCTCCCACTCGACGAGATACGCGACCTTCCCGAGCATGCCCATCGTCTGCGGCGTGTCGGGGAGGAGCTTCGTGGAGTCCCGCTTCTTGAGACCCAGACCGGCAACGATGACGCGGTGGGGCGCCGGGCATCCGGCCAGCCCGCGCACGAGCTTCACCTTGATGGCAGCCATGTGAACGTTCCTTCCTAGGCGCCGGCCATCTCGGCGGCGTCCTTGCCGCGCAGGCGCGCGGTGTCCTCCATGGAGCGGAGGCGCTTCAGCCCGGCCACGGTGGCCTTGAGCACGTTGTGCGGGTTGCGGGAGCCCTGGCACTTCGTGAGCACGTTGCGGATGCCGGCCGCCTCGAGGACGGCACGGACGGTGCCGCCGGCGATCACGCCGGTGCCCTCCCCGGCCGGCTTCAGGAGCACGCGGCCCGAGCCGAAGTGGCCCAGCACCTCGTGCGGGATGGTGGCGCCGACGAGTGGAACCTTGAACAGGTTCTTCTTCGCCTGATCGCCCCCCTTGCGGATCGCCTCGGGAACTTCGTTCGCCTTCCCCAGGCCGATGCCCACGTAGCCCGCGCCGTCGCCGACGACGACCAGCGCCGAGAAGCTGAAGCGCCGGCCGCCCTTCACGACCTTGGCGACGCGGTTGATGTGGACGACCTTGTCCTGGAGCTCGAGCTCGTTTGCGTTGATGGGAGTAGCCATTCGGGATTCCTCGAATTCCTGGACCTAGAACTTGAGCCCGGCCTCGCGGGCCGCCGCCGCCACCGCCTGCACGCGGCCGTGATAGTCGAAGCCGTTCCGATCGAAGACCACCGCCTCGATGCCCTTCTCCTTGGCGGCCTTGGCGATGGCCGCGCCGACCTTCTTGGCCGCGGCGGTCTTGTCGTCTTCGGTGACCTCACCCTTGAGGACCTTGGAGCCGGTGGAGACGGCCACCAGGGTCTTGCCGGTGGTGTCGTCCACGAGCTGGGCGTACATGTGCTTGAGGCTCTTGTAGACGGTGAGCCGCGGGCGCTCGGGCGTGCCGGAGACCTTCCGGCGGATGCGGGCCTTGCGCTTCTCTCGAGCGGTGACCTTCTGTGCCATGACGTTCTGTCTCCTTGCGGCGGCGGTGGCTCAGCCGCCGCATGATTCGTCTTCCGTGCGCCCTGAGCGTAGGCGGCGAAGCCGCCGTGGTCGAAGGGTCCGCTAGGCGGCGCCGGTCTTGCCTTCCTTGCGGCGGATGTGCTCCTCCGCGTACTTGACGCCCTTGCCCTTGTACGGCTCGGGCTTCTTGAGCGACCGGATCTTGGCGGCGGTCAGGCCGACGAGGTGCTTGTCCACGCCCCTCACCAGCACCTTCGTCTGCTTCGCGTCGACCTCGGCGGTGATGCCCTCCGGGAGGTCGAACACGATCTGGTGCGAGTAACCCAGCGTGAACACGATCTGCTTGCCCTTGGGCTCGGCCTTGAAACCGACGCCGCTGATCTCCAGTCCGCGCTCGTATCCCTTCACCACGCCCTCGAGCGCGTTCTTGATCAGGGTGCGGGTGAGGCCGTGCAGGCCCTTCGCGAGGCGCGACTCGTCCGGCCTCGAGACCAGGACCTGGCCGTCCTTCACCTCGACCTTCACGGTCGGGTTGAAGGGGAAGGACATCCTGCCCTTCGGCCCCTCGACCTTGACGGTGGTGCCGTCCACCGCGACCTTCACCTTCTCGGGAATCTTGACGGGCAGCTTGCCGACTCGGGACATGGCTCGTTCCTCTACCAGACGGTGCAGATCAGCTCGCCGCCGACCTTCTGCTTGCGCGCTTCGCGGTCGGCCATCACGCCCTTGGACGTGGAGAGGATCGCGATGCCCATCCCGTTCAGGACGCGGGGGATGGAGTCGGTGGGCACGTAGCGGCGGAGGCCGGGCTTTGAAACCCGCTTGATCTCGCTGATCGCGGGTTCGCGATCGGCGCTGTACTTGAGCAGGATGGTGATGGCGCCTTGCGGGCCGTCGTCGTGAATGACGAAATCCTTGATGAAGCCCTCGTCGCGGAGCACCTCCGCGATGCGGATCTTGAGGCGCGAGCGCGGGACGAGGACCTTCTCGTGGCGCGCGGAGGAGGCGTTCCGGATGCGCGTCAGCATGTCTGCAATGGGGTCGGTGAAGCTCATCGCGCGGTCTCCCTTACCAGCTCGACTTGATGACGCCGGTGATCTCGCCCTGCAGCGCGCGCTTGCGGAAGCAGATGCGGCACATCTGGAACTTGCGCAGGTAGGCGCGGGGCCGGCCGCACAGCGGGCAGCGGTTGTACTGGCGCACCTTGAACTTCAGCTTGCGCTTCGCCTGCGCCATCTTCGAAAGCTTGGCCATCGGTCTCTCTCCGTTACTGGCGGAACGGCACGCCGAGGTGGCGCAAGAGCGCTCGGCCTTCTTCGTCGTTCCGCGCGGTGGTCACCACCGTGATGTTGAGCCCCTTGATGCGCTCGACCTTGTCGTAGTTGATCTCGGGGAAGATGATCTGCTCGCGCACACCGAGGGTGTAGTTGCCCTTGCCGTCGAAGGCCTTGGGCGAGACCCCCTTGAAGTCGCGCACGCGCGGCAGCGCGATGGAGACGAGCCGGTCGAGGAACTCGTACATGCGGTCGCCGCGGAGGGTCACCATCGCGCCGATGGACTGTCCCTGGCGCAGCTTGAAGTTGGCGATCGACTTGCGGGCCTTGGTGACCACCGGCTTCTGCCCCGTGATGGACGCGAGCTGCTCCACCGAGGCGTCGATGATCTTGCCGTTGTTGATCGCCTCGCCCAGCCCCATGTTCACGACGATCTTCTCGAGGCGGGGGGCCTGCATCGGGTTCTTGAACCCGAACTCCTTCATGAGGCCGGGGCGGACTTCCTTCTCGTACCGTTCCCTGAGTCGCGCTGCCATCTCGTTCTCCTTGCCTTCGTCCGGCGCCTGCTCGTGCCGGGCGATGCGGGTCGTTACCTCGCGGCCGCCTTCCGCTTCTCCTGGCGGGCCTTCTCCTTCGCACCGAGCTCGCGCTTGATGCCCTCGCGGCGGACCTTCTCGTCGCCCTGCATGACCATCACCGCGGAGATGGCCACCGTACCTTCCTTCTCGACGATGCCGCCCGCGGGATTGGACTGCGAGCGCCCCTTCTTCGTGTGGCGCTTCACCATGAGGTGCCGCTCGATCCGAACGCGGCCCTGATCGCGGAGCACCTCCAGCACCTTGCCGGACTTGCCCTTCTCCTTGCCGGCGATGATCTGGACGGTGTCGCCCTTGCGGATGTCGGGCATGGCTAGAGGACCTCCGGGGCGAGGCTGATGATCTTCATGAACTTGCGGGCGCGGAGCTCGCGGGCCACCGGGCCGAAGATGCGGGTTCCGATGGGTTCGAGGTCCTTGTTGATGAGCACGGCGCTGTTGCCGTCGAAGCGGATGTAGCTCCCGTCGGGACGCTTCACCTCGCGGCTCGTCCGGACGATGACGGCCCGGGCCACCTCGCCCTTCTTCACCTTGGCCTGGGGGATCGCCTCCTTCACGGAGACGACGATCACGTCGCCGATCGAGGCGTACCGCCGCTTCGACCCGCCCAGCACCTTGATGCACTGAACCTTCTTGGCGCCGCTGTTGTCCGCGACGTCGAGGACGGTCTGCATCTGGATCATGGCTAGACCTCCGCGCCCTTCTGGAGAGTCTCGGCCACGCGCCAGCGCTTGTCCTTCGATATGGGCCGGGTCTCCACGATCCGGACCCGGTCGCCGATCTGGCAGGCCTGCTTCTCGTCGTGCGCCTTGTACTTCTCGGCCCGGGTGATGATCTTGCCGTACTTGCGGTCGGCGACGCGCCGCTCGACCTTGACGACCACAGTCTTCGTCATCTTGTTCGAGACGACCACGCCGACCCGGGACTTGGGTGTGCCGCGCTCCATGTCGATCGCTCCTTGCTTCACTTCGGAGCCTTCGCCGCCGCCAGCTCCTTCTGCCGGGCGACGGTGAGGCACCGCGCGATGTCGCGCTTCGTCTTGGTGAGATCGGCGGTCGAGTCGAGCACGCCGGTGTTCGCCTTGTTCCTGAGCTCGAAGAGCGTCTGCTTCAGCTCCCCGGCCCGGTTCCGGAGCTCCCGGGGCGAGAGCTCACGCAGCTCCTGCAGCGTCGCCATGGTTCCCTCCTCAGAGCGTCGCGCCGCGCTTCACCAGCTTGGTGGCGACGGGCAGCTTGTGGGCGGCGAGGTGGAAGGCCTTCTTCGCGGACGCGTCGTCGACGCCGGCCAGCTCGTACAGGACCCGGCCCGGCTTCACCACGGCGACGTAATACTCCACGTTGCCCTTGCCGGTGCCCATGCGCGTCTCGGCCGGCTTCTTGGTGATGGGCTTGTCCGGGAAGACCCGGATCCAGAGCTTCCCCCCGCGCTTCACGTAGCGGGTGATCGCGATGCGGGCCGCCTCGATCTGCCGCGAGGTGAGCCACCCGCACTCGGTCGCCTGCAGGCCGTACTCGCCCTGGTTCAGGTCCGAGCCGCGGTACGCCTTGCCGCGCATGCGGCCCTTCATCATCTTGCGGTACTTGGTTCGCGCCGGCTGAAGCATGTGAGTCTCTCCTCGTGAACCGTGCGGCTAGATCCGGGCCCCGCCCGCGTTGCGGGGGGCGCGGGCGCCGGCCGACTGCGGCAGGACCTCGCCGCGCATGATCCAGACCTTGCAGCCAATCTTCCCGTAGGTGGTCTTGGCCTCAGCGAAGCCGTAGTCGATGTCCGCCCGGAGCGTGTGCAGCGGCACGCGGCCCTCGCGGTACCACTCGTAGCGCGCCATCTCGGCGCCGCCGAGCCGCCCGGAGCAGGCCACGCGGATGCCCTTGGCGCCGAACTTCTGCGCCGTCTGCACGGCCTTCTTCATGGCGCGGCGGAAGGCGATGCGGCGCTCGAGCTGGGTGGCGATGTTCTCCGCCACGAGCTGGGCGTCGGTCTCGGCCTTCCGGACCTCGACCACGTTCAGGTAGACCTCGTTCTCGGTGAGCGCCTGCAGGTCCTTCTTGATCGTCTCGATGCCCGCGCCCCTCTTCCCGATGACGATCCCGGGACGCGCGGTGTGGACGTTGATCTTCACCTTGCTGGCGGCCCGTTCGATCTCGATGCGGGAGATGCCGGCCTGGCCGAGCTTCTCCTTCACGAACTCGCGCAGGTGGATGTCCTCGTGGAGCCACTTCGCGTAGTTCCTCTCCTCGTACCACTTCGAGTCCCAGGACCGGATGACCCCGAGGCGGAACCCGACCGGATGAACTTTCTGTCCCATTTCGATCTCCCTTGGGTCAGCCGCGGGCGGCGGTCCCGAGCTCCACGTACACGTGGCTGGTCTTCTTCTCGACGCGGTAGGCGCGCCCCTGGGCGCGCGGCATGAACCGCCGCATCTTGGGTCCCTGGTCGACGTTGAGCGTCTTCACGACGAGCGCGTCCACGTCCACCCGGCCGCCCTTCTGCTCGGCGTTCGCGACCGCCGACCGGAGCAGCTTCGCCAGGGGCTTCGCCGCGGCGGCGCTCGTGTACTTGAGGATCGCCAGGGCGTCGCCCACGAGCAGGCCGCGAACCTCGTCGGCGACCAGGCGGACCTTCCGCGGCGTGACCCGCAGGTAGCTGAGCGAGGCGTGCGGACCGGCGGGCGGCGGGGCCGGGCGGTTGGGCTTCGCCCGGCGCGCCGGGGGGGCGGTGCGGACCTTCTTCTTCGGTGCTGTCTGGGTCTCGGCCATGTTCCGGATCTCCTATTCGCCGCAGGCGCCGCTACTTCTTCGGGCCCGCGCCGGCGCCGGCAGGGGCCGCACCCGGCGTCGCCGCCGCGACCTTCTTCTCGGCCGAGTGGCCGTGGAAGGTACGGGTGGGCGCGAACTCGCCGAGCTTGTGCCCGACCATGTTCTCGGTCACGAACACCGGGACGAACTTCCGCCCGTTGTGCACGGCGAAGGTGTGTCCCACGAAGTCGGGCAGGACCGTGCTCCGCCGCGACCACGTCTTGATGACTTGCTTCTTGTTGCCCTTGTTCGCGTCCTCGACCTTCTTGGTGAGGTGTTTGTCGGCGAACGGGCCCTTCTTGATCGAACGCGCCATGTGGAGGCTCTCCGCTAGTGCGGCGTGTTGCGCACGCCGGGCCGGCGCCGCGAAACGATGAGCTTGTCGGTGCGGCGGTTGTTGCGGGTCTTCATGCCCTTGGTCTTCTGCCCCCAGGGCGAGACCGGGTGCGGGTTGCCCTGCCCCGACTTGCCTTCGCCGCCGCCGTGCGGGTGGTCGACCGGGTTCATCGCCAGGCCCCGGACGGTCGGGCGGATGCCGAGCCAGCGGCTCTTGCCGGCCTTGCCGACGCGAACCGAGGAGCTCTCGACGTTCCCGAGCTGCCCGACCGTGGCCTTGCAGTCCTGCAGCACCATCCGGACCTCCCCGGAGGGCATGCGGATCTGGGCGTACGCACCCTCCTTCGCCATGAGCTGGCCGAAGGACCCGGCGGTCCGGATCATCTTGGCGCCGGAGCCGGGCTGGCTCTCGAGGCCGTGAATGACGGTGCCGAGGGGGATCGACTTCACCGGGAGCGTGTTGCCGGGGCGGATGTCCACGTTCTCGCCGGAGAGCAGCGTGTCGCCGACGTTCACGCCGACCGGGGCGAGGATGTAGCGCTTCTCGCCGTCGGCGTAGTGGAGGAGCGCCAGCCGGGCGGTCCGGTTGGGGTCGTATTCGATGGCCGCGACCTTGGCCGGGATGCCGTCCTTGTTCCGCCGCCAGTCGACGACGCGATAACGCCGCTTGTGGCCGCCGCCGATGTGCCGGGTGGGGATGTGGCCGTGCGCGTTGCGCCCGCCCGACTTCTTCATCGGCCGGGTGAGCTTCTTCTCCGGCTTGGACTTGGTGATCTCGGCGAAGTCCGACACCGACATGTGCCGGCGGGCCGAGCTCGTGGGTTTGTATTCCTTGAGGGCCATGGTCCTCTCCCGTCCGCTACTGGCCCTCGAAGAGGGCGATGGTCTCGCCCTCCCGGAGCGTCACGAACGCCTTTTTCCAGTTGGGCCGCTGGCCGACGTTCCGGCCGACCCGCTTGTTCTTGCCCCGCGTGATTGCGGTGCGCACCGCCAGCACGTGGACGTTGAACAGCTTCTCCACTGCCTGCTTCACCTGGATCTTCGTCGCCTCGCGGTGGACCTCGAAGGCGAACTGGCGAGCCGCCTCGCGGTTCCGCTCCGACTTCTCGGTGATGAGGGGCCGCTTCACCACGTCCTGGACCGGGAGGTTCATGACAGCTTCTCCTCCAGCTTCCTCGCGGTGCTGGCGGTGAGCACGAGGGCGTCGTGCCTGAGGATGTCGTACACGTTGAGCCCGTCCACCCCGAGGAAGTCAGAGCCGTCGAGGTTCCGCACGCTCTTGGCGAGGGTCTGGTTGGCCGACTCGTCCACGACCAGCGCCTTCCGGGCACCCAGCGTCGCGAGCACCTTCTGCGCGGCCGAGGTCTTGGGCGCGGTCGGCTTCCACTCCTGGACGATGAGGAGCTTGCCGCCCTGGTTCCGGAGCGCGAGCGCCGAGCGAAGGGCGGCCTTCCGCACCTTCCGCGGCACCTCGTAGGAGTAGTCGCGGGGCTTCGGCCCCATCGCCTTGCCGCCGCCCACGAACTGGGAGGCGCGGGTGGAACCCTGGCGCGCGCGGCCGGTGTGCTTCTGGCGCCACGGCTTCTTGCCGCCGCCGGCCACCAGTGACCGGTTCTTCACCGCGTGGGTGCCCGAGCGATCGGAGGCGAGCTTCGCCTTCACCACCTCGTAGAAGAGGTGCTCGTTCACCTCGCCGGCGAAGACGGCGTCGGAGAGCTCGATCGAGCCCACCTTCTTCTTGTCGAGGTCAAAGACGTCAAACTTGGCCATGGTGTCATCCTGTTCGCCGCGGCGACAGCCGCGAGGCCTACTTGATCTCCACGTCCACGCCGGCCGAGAGATCCAGCTTCATGAGCGCGTCGAGGGTCTGTGGGGTGGGCTCGAGGATGTCGAGGAGCCGCTTGTGCGTGCGGATCTCGAACTGCTCGCGCGACTTCTTGTCGACGTGCGGGCTGCGCAGGACGGTGAACTTGTTGATCCGCGTGGGGAGCGGAATGGGCCCGGCCACCTTCGCGCCGGTCCGCTTCGCCGTTTCCACGATCTCGCCGGCCGACTGGTCGAGCAGCTTGTAGTCGTAGGCCTTGAGCCGGATCCGAATCTTCTGTGTCGCCATCGGAAAGCCTTCTCTCCGTCACACGGCGCAGCGCGCGGCCCCCCTGCCCGATTCGTAGGGCAGGGGGACCCCGCCGTTCGCCGCAGTCGAAACCCTTACGCGATCACCTCGGTCACGACGCCCGCGCCCACGGTGCGGCCGCCCTCGCGGATCGCGAAGCGGAGCTCCTTCTCCATGGCGATGGGGGTGATGAGGGTCACCTCCATCGTGATGTTGTCGCCGGGCATCACCATCTCGACGCCGGCCGGGAGCATCAGCGACCCGGTCACGTCGGTGGTGCGGAAGTAGAACTGCGGGCGGTACCCGTTGAAGAACGGGGTGTGGCGGCCGCCCTCGTCCTTCGTGAGGACGTAGACCTCGGCCTTGAACTTCGTGTGCGGGGTGATCGAGCCGGGCTTCGCGAGCACCTGGCCACGCTCGACCTCCTCGCGCTTGAGGCCGCGGAGCAGGCAGCCGACGTTGTCGCCGGCCTGACCCTCGTCGAGGAGCTTCCGGAACATCTCCACGCCCGTCACCACGGTCTCGCGGGTGTCGGTGAGGCCGACGATCTCGACCTTGTCGCCGACGTGGACCTTGCCGCGCTCGATGCGGCCGGTGGCCACGGTGCCGCGGCCTTCGATCGAGAACACGTCCTCGACCGGCATCAGGAAGTCCTTGTCGAGCAAGCGCTGCGGCTCGGGGATGGCGGTGTCGAGGGCCTTGAGCAGCTCCTCGATGCTCTCCACCCCCTCCTTGCCCTTGCTCGTCATCGCCGGCAGGGCGCTGCCGCGGATGACCGGGACCTTGTCGCCGGGGAAGTTGTACTTCGAGAGCAGCTCGCGGACCTCGAGCTCGACGAGGTCGAGCAGCTCCTTGTCGTCCACGAGGTCGCACTTGTTCAGGTAGACGACCAGCGCGGGGACGTTCACCTGGCGCGCCAGGAGCACGTGCTCGCGGGTCTGCGGCATCGGGCCGTCGGCGGCCGAGACCACCAGGATGGCGCCGTCCATCTGCGCCGCGCCGGTGATCATGTTCTTGATGTAGTCCGCGTGTCCCGGGCAGTCCACGTGGGCGTAGTGCCGGGTCGCCGACTCGTACTCGACGTGCGAGGAGGCGATGGTCACGATCTTCGAGTCGTCGCGGACCGTGCCCCCCTTCGCGATCTCGGCGTACTCCTTCGGCTTGGCGAGCCCCTTGGCCGCCTGGGTGAAGGTGATCGCGGCCGTGAGCGTGGTCTTGCCGTGATCGACGTGACCGATGGTCCCGACGTTCACGTGCGGCTTCGTCCTTGCGAACTTCTCCTTGGCCATTGGACTTCTCCCTTCTCCTTGCGTACGTGTACGGCGGCCTACTTGGCGGAGGCGCCCTTCGCCTTGCTGATGATGGTCTCGGCGATGCTGCTCGGAACCTGCGAGTAGTGTGCGAACTGCATGGTGTAGGTGGCGCGGCCCTGCGTCTTCGACCTCAAGTCGGTGGCGTAGCCGAACATCTGCGCCAGCGGCACGATCGCCTCGAGGACCTGCACCCCGGTGCGCGCATTCATCGCGACGATCTTGCCGCGCCGGGAGTTGAGGTCGCCGATGACGTCGCCCATGTACTCCTCGGGCGTCACCACCTCCACGTCCATCATCGGCTCGAGGAGGACGGGGCCCGCACGGGCGGCGCCCTCCTTGAAGCCGATCGAGCCGGCGATCTTGAACGCCATCTCGGAGGAGTCGACGTCGTGGTAGCTGCCGTCGAACACCTCCACCTTGACGTCCACCAGCGGGTAGCCGGCCAGCACGCCCCCCGTCATCGCCTCCTCGATCCCCTTCTGGATGGGAGCGATGAACTCCTTGGGGATGACGCCGCCCACGACGGCGTTCTCGAACTCGAAGCCCTTGCCAGGCGGCTGCGGGTGCAGGCGGAGCCAGCAGTGGCCGTACTGGCCCTTGCCGCCGGTCTGCCGGATGTGCCTCCCCTCCGCCTCCACCGTCTTCGTGATCGTCTCGCGATAGGCGACCTGAGGCTTGCCGACGTTGGCCTCGACCTTGAACTCGCGGAACATACGATCCACGAGGATCTCGAGGTGGAGCTCGCCCATCCCCGAAATGATGGTCTGGCCGGTCTCCTCGTCGGTGCGGACCCGGAACGAGGGGTCCTCCATCTGCAGGCGCTGGAGGGCGACGCCCATCTTGTCGGAGTCGGCCTTCGTCTTCGGCTCGACGGCCACGTGGATCACCGGTTCCGGGAACTCCATCTTCTCCAGGACGACCGGCTTGTCCTCGTCGCAGAGCGTGTCGCCCGTCGTGGTCGACCGCAGGCCGACGATGGCCGCGATGTCGCCGGCGAGGACTTCCTTGATCTCCTCGCGCTTGTTGGCGTGCATCTGCAACAGGCGGCCGACGCGCTCCCGCTTGCCCTTGGTGGCGTTGTAGACGTACGAGCCCGACTCGAGGACGCCGGAGTACACGCGGAAGAACGTGAGGTTCCCCACGTACGGGTCGTTCATCAGCTTGAACGCGAGCGCCGCGAAGGGCTCGTCGTCGGCGGTGCGGCGGGTGACTTCCTCGCCCTTGGCGTTGGCGCCGGTCACGGCCGGCTTGTCGAGCGGGCTCGGGAGGTAGTCCACCACCGCGTCGAGGATCTGCTGCACACCCTTGTTCTTGAAGGCGGTGCCGCAGACCACCGGGAAGAAGTGCATCCCGATGGTGCCCTTGCGGATCCCGCGGATCAGCTCCTCCGTGGTGAGCGGCCGTCCGTCGAGGTACTTGTGCATGAGCTCGTCGTCGAACTCGGCGACGGTCTCCTCGAGCTTGGCCCGGTACTCCCTGGCCTGCTCGAGCAGGTCGGCGGGGATCTCGACCTCCTGGTACTTCGCCCCCATCGCCTCGTCGTCGAAGGTGATGCCCTTCATCTTGACGAGGTCCACCATGCCCCGGAACTTGTCCTCGGCACCGATGGGGATCTGGAGCGGCAGCGGCCGCGCGCCGAGCTTCGTCTTGATGGTGTCGACCGACATGTAGAAGTCGGCGCCCACGCGGTCCATCTTGTTGATGAAGCAGATGCGCGGGACCTTGTACTTGTCCGCCTGCCGCCACACGGTCTCGGACTGCGGCTCCACACCGTTCACCGCGTCGAAGGCCGCGACTGCACCGTCGAGGACGCGCAGGGAGCGCTCCACCTCGATGGTGAAGTCGACGTGGCCGGGGGTATCGATGATGTTCAGGCGGTAGTCGCGCCAGAAGCAGGTGGTGGCGGCGGAAGTGATGGTGATGCCGCGTTCACGCTCCTGCTCCATCCAGTCCATGACGGTCGTGCCCTCATGGACCTCACCGAGCTTGTGGGTGACGCCAGTGTAGAAAAGGATGCGCTCGGTCGTCGTCGTCTTTCCGGCATCGATGTGAGCCATGATGCCGAAATTCCGGTAGCGCTCGAGTGGACTGGTGCGAGGCATCGTTTCCTTCCTGGGAACCCAAGTGCTTCCGTGCAGACGGTCGGGCGGACCGCTCCTTGCGGCTCCGCGCGACGTGCGACCAAGCTGTCAAAGAGCGGAGGGTCGAGATCTTTTCGACCCTGGCCGGCCGAGCCGGCCCTCGTCTCTTCGCTCCTCCTCTTCCTTCCCCCGCCGGCTTACCAGCGGTAGTGGGCGAACGCCTTGTTGGCGTCGGCCATCTTGTGCGTGTCCTCCCGCTTCTTCACCGCGTTGCCGCGGTTGTTGGCGGCGTCGATGATCTCGCCCGCCAGCTTCTCCTCCATCGTCTTCTCGCCGCGCGACTTCGAGTAGTCGATGAGCCAGCGCATCGCCAGCGCGGTCCGCCGGTCCTGCCGGACCTCGACCGGCACCTGGTAGGTGGCGCCGCCGACCCGGCGGCTCTTCACCTCCACCACCGGCTTCACGTTGTCGAGCGCCTTCTTGAAGATCTTGAGCGGATCGTCCTTCAGCTTCTGCTCCACCTGATCGAAGGCGCCGTAGATGATCTTCTCACCGGTCGACTTCTTGCCCTTGCGCATCAGGTTGTTGACGAACTTCGCCACCACGCGGTCCTGGAACTTCGGATCGGGGAGGATCTTCCGCTTCTCGACTTCGCGACGACGAGGCATCGAACCGTGTCCTTGTCGGGCTAGCTCGGGCGCTTGGCGCCGTACTTCGAGCGGCCCTGCTTGCGGCCCTGGACGCCGACGGCGTCGAGGGTCCCGCGGATGATGTGGTAGCGCACGCCCGGGAGGTCCTTCACGCGGCCCCCGCGGATGAGCACGACCGAGTGCTCCTGGAGGTTGTGACCCACTCCGGGGA
>JAEZXM010000320.1 GCA_023419875.1 Pseudomonadota bacterium
GGGCAGCGCCGCGAGCCGGGCCGCGAGCGCGGCCGACGGCGCCCGCGTGGGCCGAAACGACAGGGCCGCGAGCGGCGCGAGGTTGGTGAACCGCCAGTCCTCGTTCTTCAAGGTGGGCAGGCCCGCCGCGCGGAAGGCGGCGGCGCCGGCGCCGCGCAGATCGGCGAGCCAGGACGGGCCCGAAGTGGGCAGCCGCGCCAGCGCGGGCGCGAGGCTCTCCTCGAACGGGCTCACGGGCGAGCCTCCGGAGCCGGCCCCGCCGGGACCTCGGGCCGCATGCCCGCGACCCAGGCGTACCCGGTCTTCTCGAGCTCGTCGGCCAGCTCCGGCCCACCGGAGCGGACGATCCGCCCGCCGGCCATGACGTGCACCCGGTCCGGCCGGATGTACTCGAGGAGCCGCTTGTAGTGCGTGACGAGCAGCACCGACCGGTCGGGCCGGCGGAGGGAGTTCACGCCCTGCGCGACCACGCGGATCGCGTCGATGTCCAGCCCAGAGTCGATCTCGTCGAGGATGGCGAGCTTCGGCTCCAGCACCGCCATCTGGAAGATCTCGTTCCGCTTCTTCTCGCCGCCGGAGAACCCCTCGTTCACCGAGCGGTTCGAGAGCGACGGGTCGAGCGCCAGGAGCTTCATCTTCTCCTTGGCGACGGCGAGGAAGTCCATCGCGTCGAGCTCCTCCTCGCCGCGCGCGCGCCGCACGGCGTTGAGCGCGGTGCGCAGGAAGTAGAGGTTCCCGACGCCTGGGATCTCCACCGGGTACTGGAAGCCGAGGAAGACGCCGAGCGCGGCCCGCTCCTCGGGGTCGAGCGCGAGGAGATCCTTCCCGGCGAAGAGGGCCAAGCCGCCCGTCACCTCGTACACCGGCCGGCCGGCGAGCACGCCCGCGAGCGTGGACTTGCCCGAGCCGTTCGGGCCCATGATCGCGTGCACCTGGCCGGGCGGGATCTCGAGGTCCACGCCCTTCAGGATCTCCTGGCCGTTCACGGTGGCCGTGAGGCCCTTCACCGTCAGCATGTTGCCGTTCTGGTTGCTCATCCTAGCCGACGCTCCCCTCGAGGCTCATCCCGAGCAATTTCTGCGCTTCCACCGCGAACTCCATCGGCAGCTCCTTCAGCACCTGCTTCGCGAACCCGTTCACGATGAGCGAGACCGCGTCCTCGTCGGAGATGCCGCGCTGCCGGCAGTAGAAGAGCTGGTCGTCGCTGATGCGCGAGGTGGTGGCCTCGTGCTCCACCTTGGCGGTCGGGTTCCGCACCTCGATGTACGGGAACGTGTGGGCGCCGCAGCGGTCGCCGATGAGGAGCGAGTCACACTGCGAGTAATTGCGCGCGCCCTCCGCCCCCTTCAGCATCTTCACCAGGCCGCGGTAGGTGTTCTGGCCCCGGCCGGCGCTGATGCCCTTGGAGACGATGGTCGAGCGGGTGTTCCGCCCGATGTGGATCATCTTGGTCCCGGTGTCCGCCTGCTGGCGGTTGTTGGCCAGCGCCACCGAGTAGAACTCGCCCACCGAGTCGTCGCCCTGGAGGATGCAGGACGGGTACTTCCAGGTGATCGCCGAGCCGGTCTCCACCTGGGTCCAGGAGATCTTCGCCTTCTTCATCGCCTTGCCGCGCTTGGTGACGAAGTTGAAGATGCCGCCCCGGCCCTCGGCGTCGCCCGGGTACCAGTTCTGGACAGTCGAGTACTTGATCGTCGCGCCCTCGAGGGCCACGAGCTCGACCACCGCCGCGTGGAGCTGGTTCTCGTCGCGCATCGGGGCGGTGCAGCCCTCGAGGTACGAGACGTACGCCCCCTCGTCGGCGACGACGAGCGTGCGCTCGAACTGGCCGGTGTCCTTGGCGTTGATCCGGAAGTAGGTGGAGAGCTCCATCGGGCAGCGCACGCCCTTGGGCACGTAGACGAACGAGCCGTCGGAGAAGACCGCGCTGTTGAGGGCGGCGAAGAAGTTGTCGGTCGAGGGGACCACCGAGCCGAGCCACTTCTCCACCAGCGCCGGAAACTCGCGCACCGCCTCGGAGAACGAGCAGAAGATGATCCCCAGGTCGGCGAGCTTCTTCTTGTACGTGGTGGCGACCGAGACCGAGTCGAAGACCGCGTCCACCGCCACGCCCGCGAGGCGCATCTGCTCCTCGAGCGGGATGCCGAGCTTCTGGAAGGCGCGCTTCAGCTCGGGATCGACCTCCTCCATCGAGCCGAGCTGCTTCTTCTGCTTGGGCGCCGAGTAGTAGACGATGTCCTGGTAGTCGATCTTCTTGTAGTGAACATTGGCCCAGGTCGGCTCCTCCATCTGGAGCCACCGCCGGTACGCGGCGAGCCGCCACTCGAGCATGAAGGCCGGCTCGCCCTTCTTCCGCGAGATCGTCCGGATGATCTCCTCGGACAGGCCCTTCGGGACCCGGTCTTCCTCGACCTCGGTGACGAAGCCGTACTTGTAGCCCTGCTCGGTGAGCTGCTTGAACTCTTCGGTGGTGCTCATGAACGGACTCCAAGCGTGACGAGCCCCGAGAGGCCGCCGTCCGCCGGCGGGGCGCCGCGCGGCGCCGGCGGCGCGATGGACGAGAGCGGCAGGCTGGAGAGGGCCCCGTGGATGGCGCGCGAGACAGGGTTCCAGCTCTCCTTGGCGACGCAGGTCGCTTCCAGCTCGCAGCTCTCCGTACCGTGGGTGCACTGGGTGAGGGCGATGGGCCCCTCGAGCGCCTCGACGATCTGCGCGAGGCTGATCCGGTCGGCGGGCCGGGCGAGGCCGTAGCCGCCCTTCCGCCCGCGGTGCGAGACGACGAGTCCCGCCTTCGAGAGCTCCTTGCAGAGCTTCGAGACCGTCGGCAGCGGCACCGAGGAGAGGTCCGCGAGCTCGTGCGCGGTGAGCGTGCGCTCGCTCCGCGAGAGGTGCGCGAGCAGCACGATGGCGTAGTCGGTCAGCTTCGAGACGCGGATCATCGGGACCTCGGGCCCCCGGAGGCGCCCGGCAAGTCATAACAGACCGAAACGGTCTATTTAGTCGGTTATCTAAACGGCCGGCGACCCGGACGCCAGGGCGAAACGCACGGTGGAGCCAAGACCCCGGTTTCGCAGCGTTTTGCCCCGACCCAGAGTCATTTCGCGGCTTGTTTTGCCCAACCCAGAGTCATTTCGCGGAGGCGGAAACCCGCCCCCGGTGCAGCGGGCCGTCCAGGTGCTCGCCGTCCACGCCCAGGTACACGTGGTCCCCCGCCAGGGTCAGCTCACACTTCACCCGCCGGCCGTCCCGGAGGGCGAGCGCCGCGAGCAGCGGCGGATCGACCGCCGCGAGCTCCGCCTTCTCGAGCCGCGCGAGCCGTCGCTCCTCGGCCTCGGCCACGAACGCCTCCATCCGGCGCGGCCCGTCGAAAAGCACCGCCACCTTCGCGCCGCCGCCCTGCGCGACGTCCCGCGCCACGCGCTCGGTGTCGGGCCGCCCCACGCGGACGGCGAGCGCGAGCCGGCCGTCCGGCAACGTCGCGAGCACGTCGGGCGCGTCGGGATCGCAGAGCCCTGGCCCGAAGGTGATCCCCTCGCGCCACTGCCACGCGTACGCGAGCACGCGGAGCCACAGCCGCTCCATCGTCTCCGACGGGTGCCGCGCCACCTTGAGCGCCAGCGACTGCTCGACGCCACGGTCGGCGTCGGAGAGCGTGAGGTCGAGGTGGTGCAGGATGGATGGGAGCGCCATGTCGTCGCGTCCTTGATCGAGCTCAGTCCCCCGCCTTCGCCACCCCCCCCAGCACCTTCTCCCCGTACTCCTCCAGCTTGAGCGGCCCGACGCCCTTCACCCCCGCGAGCGCGCCCAGGCTCGCCGGCCGCCGCGCGGCGATCCCCCGCAGCGTGGCGTCCGAGAAGACGACGAACGCCGGCACGCTCCGGGCCCGCGCCTCCTCGATCCGCCACGCGCGGAGCGCCTCGAAGAGCTCCTCGCCTTCGGCGTCGAGCGCGTCCGGCTCGTCGCGCCCACCCCTCCTCCGGCCGCCCGCGACCTTCGGGGCCGACGCGAGCACGTCCTCGCCGGTGCAGCGATCGCACGCGTCCCCGCACCCGGTGGTCCGCTCGCCGAA